>NZ_JBMMUD010000002.1:0-296383 GCF_049257195.1 Pseudoalteromonas sp. SS15 | reverse complement strand
CCTTTCACGGCGGTAACAGGGGTTCGAATCCCCTAGGGGACGCCACTTTACTAAAAGTGCTCAAGATAAATGCTCGTATGGTAAGAGCTTAAATAACCAGTCCTAGTGACACAGAATTCTGCGAAAGAATAATGCCGTTCGCCTCGCTGGCTCGGACTCACCTAACGCAGAAATAGCAAATCAGTAATTTGCTAAACAATTTCTGCGTCCCCTTCGTCTAGAGGCCTAGGACACCGCCCTTTCACGGCGGTAACAGGGGTTCGAATCCCCTAGGGGACGCCACTCTTCTTACTTTATTTATAAAAAATTCCTATTAAATCATCTCTCTTTTCTCTGAATTAAATTTTAATAAATTATCTATCCACTCTTATATCGTCTATATTTTATTACTTCAGTACTCCAAATTGATCTTGATCAATTTTTTGCAGCGAAAAGGCTTTCGCGATTTTCTACGAAAAAATTATCATATCTTTTTTAATAAGTGTGAACGACGATGACTAAAGGAAGAAATCAAGTGACCAACAGAGAGTATGATTACCCCAATCATTACAATCTGTTATCTACAACAAACACCAATGGCCAAATTAAATATGCGAATAAGCAATTTTGCGAAGTCGCGGGATTTGAGCTGCACGAACTAGAAAATAAACCGCATAATATTGTTCGCCACCCGAGCATGCCAAAAGCTGCTTTTAAAAATCTTTGGGATTATATTGGCAGTGGGCAATCTTGGATGGGAATGGTTAAAAACCGCTGTAAAAATGGTGATCATTACTGGGTGAATGCCTTTGTTACACCAATAAAAGATACCTCAGGTAAAACCGTTGAGTATCAATCGGTGAGAACCAAACCAGATAGCGCTGTTGTTAATCGTGCTGAGAATATTTATCAAAAGCTTAATTCAGGTAGTTCTGCAGAAAAACTCACAGCAGCATCTTGGTCATTACCCACCCAAATGATGGCAATCATAGTTGCATTTTATTTATTGACCATGATGTTTACTTCATTACCTACGCCTTGGAACTATATTGTAGAGACTGTACTTTTAGTCGCCATTTTAGCTTTTACACATAGGCAACTCGCACCAATAAGAGCGCTTAGTGAAAAAGCGAAACAAGTTTATGATAATCCGCTAATGCAAAAGATTTACTTAGGTAAAGTAAACGATATTGCTGCAATTGAATTAGCGCTTATAGCAAGGGAGTCTGAGCTCAGAGCGGTGTTAGGTCGTGTTAAAGATGCCAGTGCAACGGTAACCGAACAAGCCGATGATACGGTGAATGAATGCAATCACAGTGCTGAATTATTAAATAGCCAACAAGCGCAAACAGATGCACTTGCGACTGCAATCAATGAAATGACCGCGACAATCTCAGAAGTTGCAAGCAATACTAACAATGCTGCAGAGCGCTCCGAAGCTGCTTTAGAGTCAGTAAAAATAGGCAACGAAGCGGTTAATGAAAATATGCAAAATAATTATGCGTTGGCCGAAGAGTTGTCACAAACGCAAACTGATATTGAAGAATTAAATGCGCAAACTGTAGACATAGGCAGTGTAGTGGATGTGATCAGAGGTATTTCAGAGCAAACCAACTTGTTGGCACTTAATGCCGCGATCGAAGCTGCTCGTGCTGGCGAGCAAGGAAGGGGGTTTGCAGTTGTAGCAGATGAAGTAAGAGCGCTTGCTCAACGTACTCAAGAGTCTACCAAAGAAATTGATACCATTATTGCAAACTTAAGAGGGCGTGCAGAGCAAGCTGTGCAGGCTATTCAAAACGGCGTGAATAAATCGACGGAATGTGTGTCTCAAGCGGAAGGCGCTCAGGCGAGCTTAGAAAGCATTAATGCCATCGTGAATGATATTTCTGGCTTAAACTATCAAATAGCTACGGCCACTGAGCAGATGTCAGGCGTATCAAATGAGCTTAATAACAACGCCGTGCATATCTCGCAATTAGCCAATGATTCTATGCAAAGTTCGGATAAAACCATCTCTACTATGTCTAAGACCCAAGAATCACTTAATGCACAGGCTGCGTTGGTTGATCAGTTTATAAATAAGATGGTGCGATAAACTCTATTAGCTAAAGATTGTATTGTTTTATCACCATGAATGAGAGGTCGATAAAACACAGTCTCTTGTCATTCAGTGAAAATCATTTGAGGGAGCAAGCTCCCTCAAATCTACAAGGCGAATTTTTTTGCCGTTTTTCACATAAACTTTTGCTATTTCGCACTTTTTTCTGGCTGCTTTGCCAATATACGGTTCTTACAGACTATTCTGCCTTCTCTTTAAACTCACACAAGTCTTCAATAATACAGCTGCCGCACTTTGGTTTGCGTGCAACACAGACATAACGGCCGTGTAAAATCAGCCAGTGATGCACATCGACTTTAAACTCTTTTGGTACGACTTTTTCGAGTTTTTCTTCTACAGCAACCACGTCTTTACCCATGGCAAATTTGGTGCGATTTGAAACGCGGTAAATATGGGTGTCGACTGCAATAGTCGGCCAACCAAACGCGCAGTTTAGAACGACATTTGCGGTTTTTCGACCAACGCCAGGTAGGGCTTCCAATGCTTCACGGTTTTCAGGCACTTCACCACCGTGTTTATCTATGAGGATCTGACACATTTTATAGACGTTATTGGCTTTGGAGTTATATAAACCAATGGTTTTAATGTGATCTCTGAGCGACTCTAAGCCAATATCCAAAATGCCTTGTGGAGTATTTGCTTTTGGGAATAGTTTTGCTGTTGCTTTATTTACACTCACATCGGTGGCTTGTGCTGACAAGGTGACAGCAACAAGCAACTCAAATGGGGTGGTGAAATCCAACTCCGTTTCTGGGTTTGGATTGTCATCACGTAAACGGGTTAAGATCTCGAGTCTTTTGGTTTTGTTCATTGTTCGTAACCCGTTTAAGTTAAGCTAGTAACACGTGCTCTCGGCGCTTTTTCGGCTTCTTGCGTAGGCTGTGCTTTAGCTTTAATTTGCGCATCAATCACATTTTTAGCGGCAATTAATAAACCCAAACCTAAGAAAGCACCCGGAGGTAAAATAGCCACTAAGAATTGGTTATCAAATTGAAAAACTTCAATACGCAGAACCGTCGCCCAATCGCCTAATAGTAAGTTTGCACCATCAAACAAGGTACCTTGGCCAATTAACTCACGCATTGCGCCCAATAACACCAGCACCACCATAAAACCTAGACCCATCATGATGCCATCGAATGCAGATAATAGCGGGGTGTTTTTAGAAGCGTAGGCTTCAGCACGACCAATAATGGCACAGTTGGTTACGATTAATGGAATGAAGATCCCCAGTGCTTGATATAAACCGAAGGTATAAGCGTTCATTAATAGCTGCACTATGGTTACAAACGCGGCGATTATCATGACAAACACAGGAATACGAATGTCTTTTGGGACAAAATTACGTACCAATGACACAGTGACATTCGAGCCAACCAGTACCAGAAGGGTTGCGATCCCCAAGCCCATAGCATTGGTAATGGTGCTGGTTACAGCAAGTAGTGGGCATAAACCAAGTAGCTGAACAATAGCTGGGTTGTTGGCCCACATGCCATCTTTTATGAGGGTTTTATATTCGCTCATTGTGTTTCTCCTGCGCACAGGTTGTCTTTGGCAAATAAAGCATCAAAGTGCGTTGTTGCGTACCAAGCAGCTTCTCCCACTGAGCCAGTCACTGCTCTAGGCGTGATGGTTGCGCCAGTAAATTGGTCAAACTCGCCACCATCTTTTTTCACTGCGAAACGGCCATCATTTGCACTATTTATTTGCATGCCATTAAATGTGGTGATCCAATCAGATCTAGAAAGCTCTACCTTATCACCCAGGCCGGGTGTTTCTTCATGACGGGTAACACGTACACCGGTGATTTCGCCACGCTTTGTAACTGCAGTTAAGATATCTATATTACCGCTATAACCTTTTGGAGTGATGTGACGAACAAGCAAAGCTGCGGGCTCGCCGTTTAATCTTGCACGATAAATAATATGCGGGCCTGCTGGGCCAAGCTCTGGCGCGTCACTTTCTACGCAGTCAAGATAGAGTTGGTTGTCGTAACGCTCACTTGGAATAACTTGAGACAGTAAAGACATCAGTTGTGCTTTTTCTTGCTCTGCGATCCGTGTTTCAGTCAGGCTCTGAACCACAGCTACACTGCCTGTGGTTGCCAATGCAAAAGCACACAAAATTGCGCCATTTTTATACATAGACTTGGCTATCATTGTGCACCTCCATGACCAAATGTGCGCGGGCGACTGTAGTGATCAATCAATGGTACTGCCATATTCATGAGTAATACAGAGAAGGCCACAGCATCTGGATAACCACCGTAGGTACGGATGATATAAACCAGTACGCCAATGGCTGCACCAAAAATTAATCGGCCTCTATCTGTGGTACAAGCAGAAACCGGATCGGTGGCAATGAAGAATGCCCCTAACATAGTAGCACCACTGAGTAGGTGGAAAACAAGGCCTGCGTGGCTACCCGGGGCAATGATGTAACCCACAGCACTACAAAATGCCAGTGCAAAAATGAAGGCCACAGGGATGTGCCAGTTAATAATGCCGCGCCAAATTAAGAAAATACCACCGGCCAGATAAGCTAGGTTAACCCACATCCAGCCTTTACCAGCGTAATCGGCAAACACGGCGCTTTGCATCGCTTCAGTGACTGTATAGCCCTGAGAAACGGCTGTTTTTACTGTATCGAGTGGTGTTGCCATTGTAATGCCATCGATACCCGCTCTGACTTGCTCTAGGGTTAAACCTGACGTTGTGGTTTGCGTGAAAATTAAAGCAAGTTGATCAATAAAACTTACAGGAGTCACTAGCAGTTCAGAAACTGGCGACCAAGCTGTCATTTGCACCGGGAATGAAATAAGCAATAAGACATAACCTGCCATAGCTGGGTTGAATAAATTAAAGCCTAAACCACCATAAAGTTGTTTCACGATCACGATGGCAAAAAGGCAGCCGATGACGATGACCCACCAAGGTGCCAGAGGCGGAATACTGATTGCCAGCAGCACACCAGTTAGCCAAGCAGAGCCATCACTTAATGATGGCCAAATGGCTTTATTACGGATCTTCATGATAGCTGCTTCAAATGCACTGACAGAAATGAGTGCGATGAGTATTTGAATTAAAACAGCTGAGCCAAAAAAGTAGCACTGAGCGATGATCCCGGGTACACACGCAGCGATCACTGTCATCATTAATTTATTCAGTGCTTTATGACTATGATTGTGGGGCGATGAAGCCATGGTTAATTTCATGACGGTTCATTTCCTTCTTCTGATTCTTGCTTTAATTGTGCTTCTTTAGCTGCTTTCTTTGCTTTAGCACGTGCAATAGCGGCTGCAACAGCCGCTTTACGTGGATCTTCTGGCTCGCTACTTTGTTCTGCTTGCTCAGTTTGAGTATCAGTCTCATCACTTTCTTCGCTAGCTGCTAGTTCAGCTTCTTTTGCAGCCTTTTTCGCTTTAGCTCGGGCGATGGCAGCAGCAACAGCCGCTTTACGTGGATCTTCTGGCTCGCTGCTTTGTTCTGATTGCTCAGTTTGAGTATCAGCTTCGACATTGTCTTCGCTAGCCGAAAGCTCTGCCTCTTTAGCTGCCTTTTTCGCTTTTGCACGGGCAATGGCTGCCGCAACTGCAGCTTTACGTGGATCTTCCGGTTCGCTATCAGCTACAGTCTCATCGCTTTGCTCAGCTTCTTTCGCTGCCTTTTTCGCTTTTGCTCTAGCGATGGCGGCGGCAACCGCGGCTTTACGTGGATCTTCCGGTTCGCTATCAGCTACAGTCTCACCGCTTTGCTCAGCTTCTTTCGCTGCTTTTTTCGCTTTTGCTCTAGCGATGGCGGCTGCAACCGCAGCTTTGCGCGGATCTTCCGGCTCGCTATCAGCTACAGCTTCATCGCTTTGCTCAGCTTCTTTCGCTGCTTTTTTCGCTTTTGCACGGGCGATAGCAGCTGCAACAGCAGCTTTGCGCGGATCTTCCGGCTCGCTATCAGCTACAGTTTCATCGCTTTGCTCAGCTTCTTTCGCTGCTTTTTTCGCTTTTGCACGGGCGATAGCAGCTGCAACAGCAGCTTTGCGAGGATCTTCCGGCTCGCTATCAGATACTGAGCTATCGCTTTGCTCAGTCTCTTCAGCTGCTTTCTTTGCTTTTGCACGGGCAATGGCGGCAGCAACAGCGGCTTTACGCGGATCTTCTATGCTTTCAGTTTCAGTTGGTGCTTCATCTTGATCAGCATTTTGTGCCGCTTTCTTTGCTTTTGCACGAGCGATGGCGGCGGCAACCGCGGCTTTACGCGGATCGGTCGATGCATCCGTCTGAGTTGTTTGCTGTTCTGAATTTATATCATCAGCATCGGCTTGTTGTGCGGCCTTTTTCGCTTTCGCACGTGCAATGGCAGCGGCAACAGCAGCCTTATTATCTTTAGGCTTATCGGCACTGTCATCAGTGGCTTTCTCAGCCTTGTATTGGCGAGCTTGCTCTTTACGCTTAGCGCGCTCTAATGCAACAGCACTATTATCAGGCTCGAGTGAACCATCAGCTGCTTTTTTCGCTTTAGCGCGGGCAATGGCAGCTTCGACCGCTGACTTTTCTGGTGTTTTCTTGCTCTTAACACGCTCAAGCGCTTCAGCCACTTTTTCTTTACTTTGCGCTGATTGAGTAGCACGGCTAGCCGCACGTTTGTGGCGGTTTTGACGTTCTTCTTGCTCTCGCTCTAAACGCTCTTTACGGGCTTCGAAACGCTCTTTTGCTCGCTCAGCTTTGATTTGTTCTAGTTTTTGTTCTCGGATCTCAGCTTTGGCAACGCGATAATATTGCACCAGTGGAATTTCACTCGGGCATACGTACGAACACGCACCACATTCAATACAATCAAACAGGTTGTATTCTTCAAGCTTTTGGTACTCTTTGCCTTTCGCAAACCACTGTAATTGCTGTGGTAGTAAAGTTTGCGGGCAAGCATCGGCACATGCACTACAGCGAATACAAGCTTTTTCATCGTTTGGCTCGGCCAGTTCTTGATTGTCAGGTGCCAAAATACAGTTGGTGGTTTTGACCACAGGAATGCGCACTGTTGGTAAGGTGAAGCCCATCATTGGCCCACCCATGATGACGCGCTGTGCAGCAACGGGTTCGAAGCCTTGACTATCGAGAAGATGCTTAATTTCGGTGCCCATCAGTGCCCAAACGTTTTGTGCTTGTTTGATGGTGCTACCGGTTACAGTAACAACTCGCTCAATGAGTGGTTTACCACGAAGCACAGCGTCACTAATGGCAAATAAAGTACCGACGTTTTGCACTAATACGCCAATGTCTGCAGGAATGCCCGCACTGGGCACTTCGCGAGAAGTCAGTACTTTGATCAGCTGTTTTTCACCGCCAGAAGGGTATTTGGTTGGTACTGAGCGAACTAAGATTTTATCGTTATGTGCTGAGGCCTTTTGCATCGCAGCAATGGCTTCAGGCTTGTTGTCTTCAATACCAACAAGTACATACTTCGGAGAGAGTAGGTGTTGCATGATCTCAATGCCTTGCACGATTTGCTCAGCATGCTCACGCATTAACATGTCATCGGCTGTGATATAAGGTTCACATTCAACGCCATTGACAACAAAAAAATCAATCTCTGCTTGGCTGCTGGCTTTCACATAAGTCGGGAAGCCCGCACCACCCATACCAGCAATACCTGCATCATGGATTTTATCGATCAGTTGTTGTTTAGAAACTTCGGCATATTGCTCAAGCGGTTCAAGCGCACACCAAGTATCTTGGCCATCAGGTTCAAGCACGATACTCGGCTCTGGTAAAGCGGACGGGTGTGCCGATGGTCTATGTTCAATGGCGGTGATGATGCCTGAAGTAGCGGCATGGATAGGTAAAGACCAATTGCCAGCGGGTTTTGTTAGTGCTTGACCTTTTAAAACATGATCGCCCACATGGACAAGCAGTTGACCATTAGCACCAATATGCTGCTTTAATGGGATAACCAATTTATCAGGTAAGGGTAACTGGCGAATTGGGAGTTGGTTTGACAATGTTTTTTGTTCTGGTGGATGAATACCGCCAGGAAATTGCCACAGCGTTCCACGTTCAATTTGTTCAAATAACGATTCCACGGCAACCTCTAATCAATCTGAGTGACGTTAATGGCGTTTAACTGCCATTTCCATGTTTGCTTTGTTTCAGCAACAGGGATCATATCAATACAGTCAACCGGACATGGCTCAACGCATAAGTCACAGCCGGTACATTCATCTTTTAATACGGTATGCATTTGTCTTGTGGCACCGACAATAGCGTCAACCGGACAAGCTTGAATGCATTTAGTACAGCCGATACATTCATCTTCACGGATATATGCCACAGTTTTAACAGGTTCAGCTTCTTCGCCGCCAGCCAAAGGTTTAGGCTCAACGCCCATTAAATCAGCTAGCTTTTTAATTGTGGCATCACCACCCGGTGGGCATTTATTAATTTCGTCGCCATTGGCAATGGCTTCAGCATAAGGGCGGCAGCCAGGATAACCACATTGGCCACATTGTGTTTGCGGTAAAATAGCATCGACTTGGTCGACAACAGGGCTACTTTCAACGCGATATTTTACCGCGGCATAACCTAAAATAAGGCCAAAAATCAACGCCAGTGAACCTAGCGCAATGAGTGCATAAAACAAGGTCATGGTTAAAACTTCACTAATCCAGAAAAGCCCATAAAGGCAAGAGACATTAAGCCAGCGGTGATCATGGCAATTGACGCACCTTTGAAAGGGGTTGGTACATCAGCAACTGCAAGACGTTCACGCAGTGCAGCAAATAAAACCAGCACCATAGAAAAACCAACTGCAGCACCAAAGCCAAATACGGCTGAGCTCATAAAGGTATGCTCATTTTTTATATTAAGTAGGGCAACACCTAATACCGCACAGTTAGTGGTGATAAGCGGTAAGAAAATACCCAGTAAACGGTATAGGGTAGGGCTGGTCTTCTTCACCACCATTTCGGTAAATTGCACCACCACAGCGATAACGAGTATGAAGCTCATGGTGCGTAAGAACTCTAATTCGAGAGGTTGTAGGATATACTCGTTAACAAGGTAACTCGTTACTGAGGCTAACGTGAGTACAAAGGTGGTGGCCATTGACATACCCACGGCAGTGTCTAATTTGCCTGATACGCCCATGAAAGGACATAAGCCTAAGAATTGTACTAACACGAAATTGTTTACTAATACTGTGCCGATCAGCAACAGAATATATTCAGTCATTATAGCCCCTAACGTTGACGCCTTTTTATTGAGTGCCTAGCGATTGTTAATTTTACCAAGTTTGACGCTGAATATCACAACAAAAACGGCAGAATTGTTTTGATAAATGGGTATTTTTGTAAAGATTTACGGATATACGCAGCGAAATCAAAAAAGGCCCTGAAAGGGCCTGGTTTTTGCTGTTATATTTCTTTGGGTTTCTCTATGTAGTAACCCTGGACACCGTCGAGGCAGAGTGTTTCGACGACGTGCTTTTCTTCTTGGTTTTCGACCCCTTCGGCAAACACACTCACACCAATACGGTGAGCAAGGTCGACCATCAGACGCATGAAGTATTGGTTGTTCTTATCTTCTTCAAGACCTCGGGTATAACTTGCATCCATCTTGATGAAATCAGGTTTCAAATCTCTGAAGAACTTAAATGAGGTTAAACCAACACCAAAACGTTCAACGGTGATACGTGCACCAACGCGGTGGACCATATCGATAAAGCGTTTACTGGCTTTAATATTTTGCTGTAAACCAAACTCGCTCACTTCAAAAATGAGTTTCGAAGCAATATTGGCATCTTTTAACAGACGACGTTCTAACCAGATCACAAATTGATCTGAGTGGGCGCTTGACGCTGTGACATTGATACCGAAGAACTTTTCAGTGAAGTTACGGGTTTTTATGAGCTCAAGCGACGTATCTATGATCAATTTATCGATTTCGATGGCCATCTCAAGTTTTTCTGCCATCGCCAAGAAAGACGCCGTTGGCAGCATTTGGTTATCTTCAGTTTTAAAGCGCGCTTGAATTTCGGCATAGGCTTTAACATTTTTACCAATAGGCATAATGTTTTGCATCATTAAGCTGACGCGTTTTGCTTCGATCACATCATGGATCACTTTACGCCAGTTTTGATTGCCAAAGCCGGCACCAACATTATTAATAAGGTCAGACTCACGTTGAATATGCCACGCATTCGCTTGCTTGCTCTGGGCCATACTCATGGCATTATCGACCACTGATAATATCTCACCCAAAGGCTTGCCAGTTTCGTATGGCACAATACCTGTGTTAGCCACTGAGCTGAGCTCTTGGTTTTGTTGATATTGAGTGAATCTTGCTTGTAATGTATCACCAAAATGCTCGGCTTCCTTTGCAGGAATATTTGGCAAGATAACCGCAAAGTCAGAACTGTTAAGTCGGAATGTTTGCCCGCCAGTATAAGTGCCACAAACATGCGTAATGATTTCAGACACCGCTTTAATATATTCATCGCCTTTTTGATAGCCGCGAGTTTGGTTGATAACTTGCAATTCACTACAACGGATCATGGCAAGGGTACCAAATGATTTTTTGCTGCTTGATTCAATATGCTGCTCGTAATACTCAACGAACATGTTGCGGTTACCCAAACCAGTTACCACATCTTTATAAGCTTCTTGCTTAATACTTTGTGCGGCGCTTTGAATATCTTCTTGTTTACTCTTTAAGAAATGCGCTAAGCGGTTGAAAGAGGGAGCAAGCTCGGCACCCAGTGCTTGCACTTTACCTGCATTAAAGTCATTTTCTATGCTTTCTGTCACTTGGTTTTGAGTAATGTACATATCTACCGCATCAGCAACTGTCATACTGACATTACGATTTAAGCGTTTATAAATGGCTTTCATATAAAAGACAGGAATAAATGCGAGTAGGGCGGTAATAATAAACATCATGATGACAGCTTGCTGTAGAAGTTGCGCCTGACTTTGTGCATTAATAATGAATTCAATTTTAATGTCTTTGGTCACATTCACGGCAAATTGCGGGCGAATAGCATTAATATTCGATTCGATAATTTCAGCTATAAAAGGTAATGGGCTGTGGGTATTAACGTTTAAAACTGTATCACCATTAAAGTCTCTTACAATGAAGGTTGAAAACACATTACCATTCGCGAGTGCTTGACGAATATGCTGAGGGGTGACCTCTGCCATGGTTTTTTCTTTTATATACTGAGTCACCATTACTTGTGCACTTTGCTGTGCTTTTGACACTGCTGAATCAAAGCTGGTTGCAAAGAAGAATACACCAACAAGTGAAAACAGAAGCCAAGAAATCAATTGCACAAATATAAGTTTTTTAAAGCCTGCCATTATTGTGTCTTTCAGTTCTTTTTAGTTTTATTCCAAACTGCAAATAATCTAGCCGCGATTAAGCTAGCCTAAATTTTTTGAGCGCATACTTATAGCCAAGATGATACGGTTCTTTATCGTCAGGCTAATATAAAAATTGAGGAACAATTATCGCAAAATAAGCAAATTTTCTAATTATTTAATTTAGCTGAGTCAGCGATTTTAAAGGAAAAATTAACTATAGTAGGGTAGTGCAATGTTTAGGAAAAGTCTATGAGAATCTGAATATTGGCTCCCCCTCCCCGACTCGAACGGGGGACCTGCGGATTAACAGTCCGTCGCTCTAACCAACTGAGCTAAGGGGGAACAATATAAAAGGATAGTAGTGTTGGCTCCCCCTCCCCGACTCGAACGGGGGACCTGCGGATTAACAGTCCGTCGCTCTAACCAACTGAGCTAAGGGGGAATTACACTATAACGATTGGCTCCCCCTCCCCGACTCGAACGGGGGACCTGCGGATTAACAGTCCGTCGCTCTAACCAACTGAGCTAAGGGGGAATCGTTATTATCAAGAAACTTGGCTCCCCCTCCCCGACTCGAACGGGGGACCTGCGGATTAACAGTCCGTCGCTCTAACCAACTGAGCTAAGGGGGAAGCGTGTCTCTCAACGGGGCGAAATATTAATGACCCCTTGCCAAGGTGTCAACAAATAAAATGACAGAAATTTAAAAAATCCGTTTATCCGCTGGTTTTATATCCGATTTGTCGGTTTTTTAACGCAAATTTACTCTGTGGAAGTAAAGCAAATCCAAAAAAAGCGACTTTGCGATGCTTAAACATAAAATTAAAAATGTTTATTTTGCGCAGTATGAGTCATATTTTGCTCAAAGGCCTTAAATATAACTTTTTAATGAGATCTGGTGTTTTCTTCTTTATATAAGATCATGATCAATAAATTACGAAGACTATTGTTTGTTTCATTTATTCGTGCAGCGCAGAAAATAGACACAGAGAGAAGTTTTGAAGCATAGAATTTTTTACTGATTACTATTTGGCCTTTTAAAATAAGGGGTTATAAAATTTAAATGAACATATTCAGACAGTGAATTCGCTTGTTGATAACTTTAAAGTTATCAACAAGAATGACTAAAGATCATTTTCTGTCACATAAACGAAGCAAAGATCCTTTTCCACTGATGTATTTCCGATCTTTTGATCGCGCTATAAGTCTTTATTTTATTAGCTTTATGACACTTACCCACAGAATCTGTGGATAACATTGTTTATTAATCTTTAAAAAGTATTGCAAAGCCATATGTGTCGGGCTTTAGGAGCTTTGCAATACTTTTTGCTAAATTTTTTTAGTCTAATAAAAACAATGGCTTGTTGTTTTTTGTTCTGGTTTGGGTGGTTTTTGCTCATTGCAGTGTTTTTTATAGTCAATTAAGCGTCATACTTGTGCAAAAAAATCTCAGTGGCTACTAAAGCGACAGGTTAGTAAGTGCTTATGAAAGGTGTTTTTGTGCTTTTTTGGTGCATAGATGGGTTTAAACGACTCAAAAGTGAAGATCTCAGAGTTGAATTAATATTTATTGTTGATAAATGATCACGATCCTCTGGGTTTAGTTTTCATGATGATCTAGAATGCTCAATCCACTGGTCGGGCTTATCTTAAGGTTTCTATTTAATATGGCATCAGCGCAGCAGTCTAAGGTCTCCAATGACATCCTCGAAGGGGACATCCCGTCCACACTCAAACGTATGACCATTCCCATGATATTTGGCATGATCACGCTGATGATGTTCAATTTAGTCGATACCTTCTTTATTAGTATGTTAGGGACTGAAGAGCTTGCTGCTGTTAGTTTTACTTTCCCTGTAACTTTTACAGTCATTAGTCTTGCAATAGGTTTGGGTATAGGTACGTCTGCGGTGATTGCCAAAGCGTTGGGTGCTAATAAAGTAGAAGAGGCCAAGTTTGATGCCACCATTGCACTTTTATTATCAGCAGTGATGGTGTTCTTGTTGTCTTTATTTGGCTTTTTAATGATAGAGCCGATTTTCAAACTACTCGGTGCTCACGCTGAAGTCATGCCACATATATATGACTATATGTCTATTTGGTTCTTGGGCAGCGTATTCTTAATCACGCCTATGATTGGTAATTCAGTACTACGTGCCAGTGGTGATACTAAAACGCCAAGTATTATTATGGGCGCAGCGGGTTTGATAAATGCGATCCTCGACCCTCTTCTTATTTTCGGTATAGGCCCATTCCCTGAGTTAGGGGTTCAAGGTGCCGCGATAGCGAGTGTCATCGCTTGGTCTGTGGCGGTAGGCATTATCTTTTATTTACTTGCAGTGAAAAAGCGCCTACTCAGTGTTAGCCCTGGAGAGCAGGGGGTTATGCAGGCAGTTAAGAAAATCCTAAAAATTGGTTTTCCTGCTGCAGGGGCAAATATGCTGACACCTATCGCCATGGCTGTTATGACAGCGATTGTCGCAACTTACGGGCCTGAAGCGGTAGCAGCTTTTGGTGTCGGTAGCCGTATTGAATCTATCGCAAGCTTAGTGGTGCTTGCATTGTCGATGACATTACCGCCTTTTATCAGTCAAAATTATGGGGCGCAGAATTATCAACGTGTGACAGAAGCTTTTAAAGCCACATTAAAGTTCGTAATGGTTTGGCAGTTTGCTATTTATATCGTATTAATCCTTTGCTCAGGCTTAATTAGTCAAACCTTTGGTGCTGAAAAAGAAGTTCAGCGTATCATTGAGCTGTTTATTTATATCATGCCATTGAGCTACGGTTTTCAAGGGGTGATCATCTTAAGTAATTCGTCATTTAACGCCCTTCATAAACCAATGAATGCCTTGTTACTGAGCGTGATCAGGTTGTTTGTGTTTTTCGTACCATTCGCTTATTTAGGATCGCATTTAGCAGGTCTGAAAGGGTTATTTATTGGTGCTGCAATCGGTAATTTGGTCACAGCCATTGTCGCGTACAATTGGTTCTGCGCGAGCTTAAACCGAATGCAATCTGTGCCTGAGCAGGAATTAAAACATGACTGATGTATTTAAACTTCACTCTGAATTTTCACCAAATGGGGATCAGCCAACGGCTATCGCGCAATTGTGCGATGGCTTAGAAGCGGGCCTTGCACACCAAACTTTACTGGGCGCAACGGGTACAGGCAAAACCTTTACCATGGCGAATATAATCAGCAATCTGAATCGTCCGACCATTATTCTTGCTCACAATAAAACCTTGGCGGCACAGCTATATGGTGAGATGAAAGAGTTCTTTCCTGAAAATGCAGTAGAATACTTCGTTTCATATTATGACTACTATCAGCCTGAAGCTTATGTGGTGGCAAGTGACACCTTTATAGAAAAAGATGCGTCGATAAATGAACACATCGAGCAAATGCGTTTATCGGCAACCAAAGCGTTATTAGAAAGACGAGACACCATTATTGTTGCGTCTGTGTCAGCGATTTATGGTCTGGGCGATCCTGATTCTTATATGCAGATGATGTTATTGCTGAAAGTCGGTGACACAGTTGACCAGCGCGACATCCTACGAAAGTTAGCTGAGCTGCAATATACTCGTAACGACATTGATTTTAGTCGGGGTACTTATCGAGTTAGAGGTGAGGTGATTGATATTTTCCCTGCAGAATCGGATGATATTGGTGTGCGAGTTGAAATGTTCGATGATGAAATCGAGCGTTTGAGCTTATTTGATCCGCTTACGGGCGCCATTGAAAAACACATCGTTCGTGCAACTATCTATCCGAAAACCCACTATGTTACTCCCCGAGAGAAAATTTTAGATGCCATTGAAAAAATAAAAGATGAACTAAGAGACAGAAGAAAGCGCCTTCTCGATGACAATCGCTTAGTTGAAGAACAGCGAGTTGCTCAGCGTACACAATACGATATTGAAATGATGACCGAGCTTGGTTATTGCTCAGGCATCGAAAACTATAGCCGCTATCTTTCTGGCAGAGCGCCGGGTGAGCCGCCTCCAACGTTACTCGATTATTTGCCTGATGATGCGTTAATGATCATCGATGAGTCTCATGTGACCGTCTCTCAAGTGGGCGCCATGTACAAAGGGGATAGAAGCCGCAAAGAAAACTTAGTTGAATACGGGTTCCGTTTGCCATCGGCCATGGACAACCGACCGCTAAAATTCGATGAGTTTGAAGCGATTTCCCCACAGACGATTTATGTATCAGCGACACCCGGTGATTACGAATTAGAGAAATCAAATGGCGACGTGGCTGAGCAGGTTATTCGTCCGACAGGCTTACTTGATCCTGAATTAGAAGTACGCCCAGTAGGGACACAAGTAGACGACTTACTCTCTGAAATTTATAAACGTGTTGAGAAGAAAGAGCGCGTCTTGGTCACCACATTAACCAAGCGTATGGCTGAAGACTTAACCGACTACCTGAATGACCATGATGTGAAGGTGCGTTATTTACACTCGGACATTGATACCGTTGAGCGTATGGAAATTATCCGCGATTTACGTAAAGGCGTATTTGATGTGCTAGTGGGCATTAACTTACTTCGGGAAGGTCTGGATATGCCAGAAGTATCTCTTGTCGCAATTCTTGATGCAGACAAAGAAGGCTTCTTACGCTCTGCACGCTCTTTAATACAGACAATTGGTCGAGCGGCACGTCACTTAAATGGTAAAGCAATTTTATATGGTGATGTGATCACCAAGTCGATGAAAAAAGCAATTGAAGAAACCGAACGCCGTCGCTCAATACAAGAAGCTTATAATGAAAAACACGGCATAGTGCCAACGGCATTGAATAAGAAAATCACGGATGTGATGGATGTTGGTGAAAGTGTCGATGAGTCATCGAGTTCACCTGTGTCAGCAAAAGTCGCTGAGCCTAAAGCGGGTTATTTAGATCCGAAACAAATAGCGGAGCAGATCAGCGCACTTGAAATACAAATGATGCATCATGCAAGAGAGCTAGAGTTTGAAAAGGCCGCTAAGCTACGTGATGAAATTCATCAATTACAGCAGCAATTGATCGATGCTTAGTAATTCTTCGTTTTAACACTCTCAAATATTTAAAAGAGTGAAAAGGTCATGACAGAGAAGAAAGCTCTGAATGTATTGGGCAGTGAATTACAGCTGTGTTGTAGTGATCCGTTAACCGGGTTTATGAGGGATGGGTTTTGCAACACAAATCATCTTGATATCGGTACTCATGTTGTGTGTGCCGTTGTAACAGAAGCGTTTTTAACATTTACACGCTCAAGAGGCAACGACCTAAGCACGCCGATACCTGAGTATGGTTTTCCAGGGTTAAAACCTGGTGATGGTTGGTGTTTATGTGCACTTCGCTGGAAAGAGGCATATGAAGCAGGCGTTGCGCCACCGGTAAAACTTCATGCAACCCATGAAAGAGTTCTGGACTACATACCCCTTGATGCCCTAAAAGCACATAGCTTGGGTTAATAAATTCATTTATCTAAAAAAGGTTAACACTGGCGTTAACCTTTTTTGGTTTTAACCTTCTTCTAACAGCAGATCATAAAGCGATAACTTAAATGAAAGTATGTATATATTTTGGGGGAGTTACAATTTACTTTTCTTAATTTAAATATGAATGCTGAGTTTTTACGTGTAAATAGGGTTTTCTATTTTTTGTGCCACTGAATACACTCAGATGCTTACCTAAACATAATAAAGTCATTATCACAAAACATGAACTCTATAAGGTCATGATAGATATAGTTAACTTTTTTCCATGATTTTGATTGATTTTGCTTTCTGTGCAATTATGAGCATTGGTTGCTACTGAGGATGTGCTATTCCAAAAGTAAGCCTTTAGAGTTTTTTATTTATGGAGCGTATATGAAGTATAAGGGAATAATTTTCTTCACTCTTGGTTTAATCGTTAGTCAAATTCATAGCTATATATATCCAGAGTCATCAAGTTTTATTTTGATAGCTGTAATTTTATCATTACTGCTTGTATTGGATTTTCTCTACAAAAAAGATAAATAAATCATAATGCGTGTATGATTGATACACGCATTATTATTGTGCTTTCTAGAAGCGATAGCTTAAACCTACACCCAGTGTATAGGTATCTAGGTCACCCATATCCATGTACTGGTAAGATGCATTAATGCCGATACCATTATTAAAGTCATATTCCCAGCCCAGTTCTGCAAATAAGCCTACGCCATCATCTGAATTCAGCACTTTGCTGTTTTGTTTAATGTCGTAGTCGTAAAAGTTCGCACCTAACTTAGCATAAAGGCTATTGTTTTTTGTTAGGTAGTATTCACCTTTACCTGCAAACACTAAGTTACTGTACTCTAATTTATTTGCATCTAAATTAAACAGCGGCTTATCGTTATTTTTACAGGTGAATTTATTATCGTTCTCTTCAGTACATTCCCAGTCATCAGCTTCACTGCCGCCATTTAAACCGACTTCTAAAGCCAACATTGGTGAAAACTGGTAGTTATAGTAAAGATACGCTTGACCAACACCGTCACCGTCTTTACTTGAGCCTTTGTATTCTGCACCACCACCAGAAAGTTGAATACCAACTTTGTGTTTTTCTTCAGAAGCTTGAGCTTGGCCCATTAGAGCCGTTGATGATAGTAAAGCCATTAATAATAGTGCGCGAGTTTTCATGATGAACATTCCTGTTTGGTTTTGATGTGCTCATAGTAGAGCGCAAGCTTGTTAGAGTCTGTTGGAGGAATGTCAGCGGTTGTAGGCGGAATGTATGAGAATGTGAAAAAGTGTCAGATAAGATGTGTAGATATTTCAATTTTTGCTAGTTTACTGAAAAAGTTCTCATAGTCTGACTTAGCTGCTCATAAATCTCTTGGGAAATAGGGTTACGCAGACTTTGACAGCGGATCAAAGCTACATTAGCACCGGGTAAAGTGGGTAACTCAGCGTTATTTAACACGCTATAGTCTGCGGTAGATATATTTGCGATTGCACCGATGGCGACACCTTGTTTTACCAAACCCAGTAAAGCCGCAAGGCTGCTACAACTCGCGACTACTTGAAAAGGAATTTTTGCTTTCATGAGTCCTTCAATGGCACCTTGGTGAAAGCGACAATCTGGTTGAAATACTGCAATCGGCAAAGGTGATTTAAGGTGAGCCGTGTGCTCAGGGTTATACACCCACACCCCTTTGTCTTGGTATATGAGCTGACCTTCTTCGGAGTCGGGGGAGCGGGTAATAAGCCCAAGGTCTAAATCGCCCGCATCCAATAATTGTTTGATTTTAAAACTTGGCAAACAAGTTATTCTTAAGTCCAAATTATAGAATTGCGCATGCAAGAGCTTAATCAGCTCAGGTAAAAGGTTGTCGGCATAATCATCTGGGCAACCCAGTCTGAGCAGCGTATTGCTCGCGCTGTGACGCATCGTCTGCAAAGTTTCATCATGGAGCTGCAATAGCTGCTTAGCATAGTGACTAAACTGGCGACCATCTTGGCTTAGGGTTAATAATCGGCCTTGTTTTTCAAATAGGCATTTACCGACATCTTCTTCCAGCTTTTTCATCTGCATACTCACGGCAGCTTGGGTGCGATGCACCTGTTTTGCAGCGCGAGTAAAACTGCCTGTTTCTATAAAAGCTAAAAAGCTGCGCAGCGCGTCAATATCCATTGTGAGTACCTATTCGATTTTCTTATAGGTTGTATAAGAATAATCAGTTAGTCAAGGTTTATAAAATTACTTACATTGACGTTTAAACAGAACAAAGCAGTTAACAAGGAAATCATTTATGCAGCTATATATCGCTAATAAAAATTACTCGACTTGGTCATTAAGAGCCTGGCTTATGCTAGAAAAGTCAGGTATTAATTTTGAAGAGACTAAGCTCAATTTAGAAACGCCTGAATTTTTTAGCACGCTTAAAAATATCACGCCAACAGCGAAAGTTCCGTGCTTGGTAGATGGCGATAGCCTTGTATGGGAGTCTCTCGCAATTTGTGAGTACATAAGTGAAACTTATTTATCAGGGAAAGGTTGGCCGAGTGAAATTAGTCAGAGAGCAAAAGCGAGAGCGCTTGCATCTGAAATGCATGCAGGGTTTAACGCTTTACGTAACGAAATGCCGATGAATATCCGTGCGAAGCGTAAACTTGTTTTAAGCGAACAAGCACAGCGCGATATTCAACGTATTGAGCAAATATTCACGGAGCAATATAAGCAACATCGAGACTGGTTATTTGGTGATTGGTCTATCGTGGATGCTATGTATGCGCCAGTGGTGTTACGTTTTAAGACATATGGCATTGAGCTTAATGAGCTGGCAACCGCCTACATGCAGCAAGTACTTGAGTGCCCAGCTTTGCAAAAGTGGGTCAAAGCAGCCCTTGAAGAAACTGAATGGGTGGAAATGGATGAGACTGGAGAGGAAAGAACTAATTAAATAAAGGACTAAAATAGAATTGGAGTTTTATGCCATTCTCAACTTTAATTATTTAAGCTATTAAGGAAGTTAAACTACAACGAGAGTGTATGCATCAACTCAATCAGCAGCGCAAAAAGTTAGTATCCTATACATGCGCTGTGATTTCTATAGGTATTATTTTAACTTTATCTTCGTTTTATTTTTATAAGCAAGTTGATGAACAGTGGCGTCTTTATTCTGAAGATGCCGCTGAGGTTTATTCATTACATGATAGGTTAGTTCAGCATTTGGGTTATGGTGGTTTTATCCATGATTTTAAAAACCTAGTGCTGAGAAAAGACATCAACAGATACCTCCCTAAACTAGAGGCCTCTCTTGAAGATATTAAAATTGTGATACATCAGCTTGAAAGTTATGAGCAATATAGTGAGCAATCTCTTAGAGAATTATCGCGCGTTGTATCTGATTATGAAAATAAACTGATACTAATAGAAAGTTTGATTGAGCAACAAAAGACAAGCGAAGAGATAGACAAAGTTGTTAAAGTTGATGATACACCTGCGCTAAATGTATTGGCTGAATTTGATTCTGAAATCCGTGCTAGGTTGCATCGTGAAAGCGAAAAGTTGAACCAAAACTTCTTTTTGGCATTCATTGTTCATATTTTTAGTGTTGTAGTATTTATTTTATTATTACTTGTTTATTTTTTTAGATTAATTACAGCCAGTACAAAGGAATATGAACTAACCGACAAGGCATTAGAAGGGGCTCAAGCTAAATCAGATTTTCTTGCTAATATGAGCCATGAAATCCGTACTCCCTTAAATGGTATTATGGGCACATTGCAAGTATTACAAAGTAATGTGAAAAAAGAAGAGAATATTGATTTAACCACAAAAGCCTTATTTTCATGCCGCGCACTATTGACCATCATCAATGATATTTTAGATTTTTCAAAAATTGAGGCTAATCAACTGAGCATTGAAGAGGTCGATTTCTCAATATATAAATTATGTGAATCGGTCTCTTCAGATCTAAACCCGATAGCAATAAGTAAACCTATTTACTTTGACGTAAGTATTGCAGATGACGTAGAGCAAGTATGGCGAGGCGACCCTGTTAGAGTCAGGCAAATATTACTTAATTTGGCATCAAACGCCGTTAAATTTACTTTAGAGGGCGGTGTTAAACTTCAAGTAGTAAATGCGCAACGTAATGGGGTTGAAGGTATTGAGTTTTGCGTGAACGACACTGGGGTTGGTATGTCAGAGTCTGCTTTAGAGTCGTTATTTCAGCGTTTTGCTCAAGCAGATAATTCTGTTACTCGTAAATTTGGTGGCACAGGTTTAGGAATGGCAATTACACAAAACTTGGTGCATTTAATGAAGGGAGAGATAGTAGCAAGGAGCCAGGAAGGTGAAGGCACTGAGGTCGTTGTATTTTTACCGTTACAGAAAAGTAATGTTAAGCAAATTGATTCAGATGAAGACGTTATTTCGGTACCGGATTTAAGTAACCAAACAATCTTAATCGCTGAAGATAATAGCGTTAATATTATGGTGATTAAAGCTATGCTTTTAAGTACTCGGGCAGAGCTAATATTTGTCGAAAATGGCCAAGATGCCGTTGATACTTTTAGAGCGAAAAAGCCTGATATTATTCTTATGGATATACAAATGCCGATAATGGATGGAATACAAGCGTGTAAGCTTATTCGCAACGAATCAGCAGGACAAACAGTGATAGCGCTTACTGCCAATGTGATGAAAGAAGACTTAAAAAATTATAAAGAAGTTGGTTTTAACAACTTTATAGGTAAGCCAATAGAGCAAAGTGAGTTATATAAAGCCCTTTCAAAATACCAAGATTAAAAAAGTAAAAGATGCTACTTCTAAAGCTTTAACTGCACTCTAATTACTCAGTTATCCATTCATCCATTTCTAACCAAAATATTTTACCAAAGCCTGCGATAAAGCGGGCTCTTATCATATTCAATTCCCAAATATGAAAGTCGGTTAGATCTTTATATTGCTCGCTACTTGGAAAGTGTTCTACAAATTGGTCTATTAAACCCTCACTATCATCACGCTCAAATTTAGTGGCCTCAGCGACGAGTGTTAAGCGCGACATTTGTGGATCTTCACTGTCTTGTTGCTCAAATACCGTTAAAGATAATTTGTTGTCATGGGTTAAATTTTTAGCGTGCTGGGCAATATCGCTAATGAATAAATAGACTTGCCCCTGGGTATTAGCAAAAAATTGTACTGTTGAGCCAAACGGAAAGCCTGGCAAAGTATGTGAGTGAGTAGAGAGCACTGCCATCTTAGCGTTGGCGAGTAGTTGCTTGGCTTCTATCAGGGCTTGTTGGCGCATAGGGGTCTCTTCATTTTATATTTATATTTTCCTTTATATTCTTTTTATATTAATAGGGCAATGCACAGTAGCGAACGACTTAGCGCATAAAAAAGCCGCCACATGAGTGACGGCTTAGATAAGTTGTGATTAACACCACATAGCTTACATATTAAAGTGACGATTAAAGAAGTTTGTGATCGTTTGATGTAAGTGTGTTTGTACTTTTTTACCACGTAAGCTGTGCTTAGAGCCTGGGTAAGTCATCATTTCAAATGGCTTAGCATCGTCTTGCAGTTGCTTAAATAGCTTAGTTGCGTGTGTAAATAATACGTTGTCATCGGCCATACCGTGATAGATCATCAATGGACCTTTTAGGCCATCAGCATACGGGAATACCGCACTCATTTCGTAGCCTTTTGCATTTGTCGCAGGGTGACCTAAATAACGCTCAGTGTAGTGTGTGTCATACAGTGCCCAATCAGTGACTGGTGCACCAGAAACACCCGCTTGGAAGTAGTCGCCTGCTTTAAACATGGTCATAAGCGCCATATAACCACCGTAACTGTGACCATAGATACCAATGCGGTTTGCGTCAACATAATCTAGCGTGCGTAAGAACTCAACACCACGGATCTGATCTTGTACTTCAACTTCACCTAGATACTTGTAGATAGGATCTTCAAACTTTTTACCACGGTTGTAAGAACCGCGGTTATCTAATTGGAAAATCACATAACCTTGTTGTGCCATGTATTGGAAGTATAAGTTTTTGCTACGCCAGCTATTGGTAACACGTTGCGCGTGTGGACCACCGTACACGTTAACCATAACAGGGTGCTTCTTACCTTTTTCCATGTTCGCAGGTTTGAAGATACGGTAGTGCATTAGCTGACCGTCTTCTGCTTTTAGTGTACCGTACTCTGGCTCAACTAAGTTGCTTAGGTAAGGTGTCAGTGGGTGTTTGTCATCTAGTTTGTTTTCTTCTAACCAAGTGATGAAATCACCGTTCACTTTACGTAAAGCGACAGAACTTGGTTTGTTTACTGATGAGCTCTTATCAATAAAGGTTTTCGCGTCTTTTGCAACAACCACACTGTGGAAGCTGCCTGGTTGAGTGATGCGTGTGATATGACCTTTTTTGAATAGCGGTACACTGTAAAGGTGGCTTTCTAAAGGCGTATCTTTACGACCAGAGAAATAAACAATGCCTTTTTTCTCATCGATAGCCTTAATGCTTTCAACAATCCAATCACCTTTTGTGATTTGGCGAATAAGCGTGCCATCTGTGCGGTATAAATAAAGGTGCTTAAAGCCATCGCGCTCTGACGCCCAAACAAAATGCTTTTTGTCTTTTAAGAAGCGAAGGTCAAAGTGTAAGTTAATCCACGTATCGCTGGTTTCAGTCAGTGCCACTTTTTGTGTTTTGCGCTTGCTGTCGTAGAAACGTAATTCAAGTTTCTGCTGAGAGCGATTCTGCCATTGGTAAGACAGTGTTTTATTGTCTTTTAACCACTTAGCACGGGCAATATAAATATCTTTGTCTTCGCCAAGGTCAATCCAATCTACTTTTTGGTCGTTCAGCTTTACCACACCCAGTTCAATTTCTACGTTTGGTGTGCCTGTGAACGGGTAACGTTGGTTGAATAGTTTTACTTCGTCAGCGTAGATTTCGTTACGAATGGCTTCTTGTACTGGGCTTTCGTCGATACGGGTAAAAGCAATCTTGCTCTCATCACCAGACCACCAGTAACCCGTCATACGGCTCATTTCTTCTTGCGCTACGAACTCAGCCATACCATTTTTAATGGTGCCGCCACCGTCTTTGCTCAATTGAATTTCTTTACCTGAGCTCAACTCTAAGGCATATAGGTTTTGCTCACGAATGAAGGAAACAAAGTTACCTTTTGGCGAGAAACGGGCATCGGTCTCAAACGCTTCAGTATTAGTTAGCTTACGGCTTTTGCCTGATGCGATTTGGTAGTAGTACAAGTCGCCATTAAGTGGGAAAAGTAATGCTTTACCATCTGCTGACCATTTGTATTCTAAAATACCACGACCAAAAATACGCTGACGTTCACGACGAGCTTTTTCTTCGTCTGATAAGGTTTCAGGACCTGAGAAAAGCGCTTGAGAGTCAACTAATAGGCGATTTGTGTTGTCTTTTAAGTTGTATTCCCATAAATCATAACGGTTGTAGTCATCCACTTTACCCTGTAGGTAAGTAACACGACTGCCGTCAGGAGAGAACTTAAGTTGCACAGGGGCTTTACCAGCCAAACCTGGATCATCAAAAATACGCTCAAGAGTTAATGGTTGAGCAACGGCTGTGGTTGCAGCGGCCATTAACGGTAAGCTTAGCGCCATTGATTTGAATGTAATGCGCACAAAATCACCTTGTTAGTTATTAAAAGTAGAGCGATGGTAACGGCAAGCATGGGCATTGGCAATGTATTAGGATAAAGTGAGCTACATAATTGAAAGAGGGTTTTTATTATGGCATTTGAATTAGCGCCTGAATTACAACGAGATTGCATTGAACTGGCTGATTGGTCACTGTGTAAAGTACTCTTAATGAACGACAGTCAGTACCCTTGGTTTATTCTCGTTCCCCGTGTTGCAGGTTGCCGTGAAATCATTGATTTAGATGACAAGCTTCAAGCACAGTTTTGGCAAGAGTCAGCACAACTAAGCCGAACATTACAAGCGGTATTTAGCCCAGATAAGCTCAATGTTGCAGCGCTAGGTAATATGGTCCCTCAGCTACACGTTCATCATATTGCTCGCTTTACCAATGATGTTGCTTGGCCAAAACCTGTGTGGGGGCTTCATCCTTCTAAGCCTTATACCGAAGAGCAAATTGCTGAGCTTAAAAAGGTGTTCTAGCTTTTAAATAAAGGTGTAGGAGTTAATTATGAGTCGAGAGTATAAGTATCAAAATGAAACCGGGACTAAAATCGGCAAGTGGTATTTAAATCGACTCGACTATTTTGAGTTTTATAGTTTTCTCGGTGAGTGGAAAATAAAAGCAAAGTGCTTAGTCTCCTTATGCTTGTCAATTTGGCTACTTAAACTCCTGCCGGTTTTCTTTGCGCCAATATTGGTTTGGGTGGCGTATGTGTCAGTCCGTACTTTTGTTATTTTGATTGAAAAAAAGTGTCGTTACCGTGGTTACTTTCTCTTTCCTGAAAAGATAATCAATTTTTTTAGAGAGTACCGAAAAGATGTAGATGTCACAGACTTTGATAGCTTGGCAACCGCAGATAAAGCTGGTCAAGGAAAGGACCTTGCTAATAAACACTTCAAGGATAAGCATTATTAAAAAGCCTCACGGTTGTGAGGCTTTTTAGGTTTGCTTTTTAACCTTAGCTCAGGTTATTTAGCTGGTTTGTTTTTAACATACTTCTCTAGCCATTGATCTTGCTCCCATAACAGATGCATTATGCTTTCTTTGGCACGATAACCGTGTGACTCTTTTGGCAGCATTACCAGACGAGCTGTTGCACCTAAGCCTTTAAGTGCGTTGAAATAACGCTCACTTTGCATTGGGTAGGTGCCACTGTTGTTGTCTGAGTCACCATGAACAATGAGTAGCGGTGTTTTCATTTTGTCAGCATGCATAAATGGCGACATAGTGTAATACACCTCTGGTGCTTCCCAGTAACTACGCTCTTCAGATTGGAAACCGAAAGGCGTAAGAGTTCTGTTATAAGCACCGCTTCGTGCAATACCTGCTGCAAATAAGTCTGAGTGCGACAATAAATTTGCTACCATGAAAGCACCATAGCTGTGACCACCAACTGCAACTCGATTTCGGTCAATGAGGCCTCGTTTATCCACCGCGTCAATCGCAGCTTTTGCATTCGCAACGAGTTGAGTTCTAAAGGTATCGTTTGGCTCTTCGTCACCTTCACCTACAATTGGGAAAGCAGCATCATCTAGCACCACATAGCCCTTTTTAAC
Organism: Pseudoalteromonas sp. SS15; assembly: GCF_049257195.1. NCBI lineage: Bacteria > Pseudomonadati > Pseudomonadota > Gammaproteobacteria > Alteromonadales > Pseudoalteromonadaceae > Pseudoalteromonas > Pseudoalteromonas sp. SS15. The sequence goes on along the minus strand of NZ_JBMMUD010000002.1, from coordinate 270,214 downwards.
CCAGTAAATAGGAGAACCCCAGAACGGATAAGTGAACTCATTCGGGTTTTGGGTGTTTTGGCCTGCGCTACTCTTATCTTTGTACTCTCTAGGATAAGCCCACAAGATCATCGGGTACTTCTTACCTTCTTGATAATCAGTTGGCAGATAAAGCGTACCAGTTAGGTCAAGGCCGTCATCACGTTTGTAGGTTATAACTTCTTTTTGTACGTCTTGAATGCTTTTGAACGGGTTTTCAAAGTCAGTGAGTTGTTGCAGCTTGTCTTTACCCAGCTTTCTAAAGTAATAGTTAGGGTAATCGCTACTTGATTCGATACGCACAAGTAGTTGTTTTGTATCTACATCAAAGTCACGTAAATCTTCGATTCTGTCAGTATACTCAGAGCGATATAGGCGCTCAGACTTTTGCGACTTTAGGTCGAATTTATCTAAGAATGGGAACTGGCCATCTTTACTATAGCCGTCACCTAATAAATAAACTTGGCCATTATCAATATCCATAACACTTCGGCCGTATTGGTTTCGCTTAGTTACAATATTACCAGGATCGCTATATCTGTCTTGATAGTTACGATCTACAATTGTGATTGGTTTTTGAGATGTATCAGAGGGGTTAAATAAATACTCTTTGGTATTTCGTGTATTCCACCAGTAGTCGACGGCAATGGCGTTATTGTCATCACCCCAAATAATATCGGCATAGCGATTCTGAGTTTTGATCAACAGGCTTGGTTTGCCATCGAATGGTGCTGGCAACTGACTTACTTTATCACGGAAAGCGACCTCTTTTGCGGGGTCACCACCATCTAGTGCCTCAACAAAGGTTAAAGTAGCTGGTTTATCATCACGCCATTGAATACTTCTCTTACCTTCACGTGTGGCCATGAAGCCTTTAGGTAGATCTTCGATAAGTGGTACTTTTTCAATATCAGTGACTATTTTGCCGCGTTTAGTATAGACGGTAGAGGTCATTGGAAAGCGGTCATAAGGCACTAGATATGAGAAAGGTCTGTCGTACTCAGCAACTAAAACATAATTACCGTCTGGCGAAAATGTGATACTGCCATACATGCCAGGCTCAGCCCAATCTGTGACTTTTCCTCTCAGCGTCACTCTTTTTAATGATGAACTAGCAAGTTGTTCAAAGTTAAATTCATCATTTTTGTTTTTAAGCAAGTCTTGGTAAGTACGGTTTTGGGCTTTTTTACCATCGCTGACACTGATGGTTGGTCCCACTGGTACTGCCTGCTCAGTATTGATGAGCGGCTTACGATTCTCCGGCAACATTTTTACGATGAAACCTGAGCTATCCTGGAGCCAATCGATTGGGTTACCCATATTTGCGTTTAACGTTGCGTCGGTTAAACGGCGTGCTTTGGCTTTTTTAATGTCTACAACCCACAGTTCAACGCCTGTTTCAGTGGTATGTGTCATCGCCATATATTTCTGGTTAGGTGACCAACTGAAATTAGTTAAACGTGGATTATTAGGCAGGCCACTCACAGTCTTAATTTTACTTTTACCGACAGGCTGAATTTTTACTTCATTAAAGTAAGTAACACGACTACCAATGTTAGTGACAGGGTTAATACGTAAGCCAGCTAAACGCATCTCTTTAATTGATAAGTCGGCAATTGACTTATAGCTATCCCGATAAATGAGCAGCATATTTTCGCGCTTATCATCGATTAAAGTGTACGGGGCCAGTTTTACATCAACGAGCTCTTTTATTTCTTGTGATGGTTCTTGATAAACCAATGCATCGTTATTAGCTGCAATGCTGGCAGAGGTTGCCATCATTAGTGCAGCACTCAGTAGTAACATTTTAGGGCGCAAAGTCTAAACTCCTTTAGTTTTCCTTGAACTAGGTACATTATCAGAAATAAACAATTTTGGGCTGTTTGAATGTAACGAATTGTTAATTAAAACATTGGGTTGGAAAGTTGTGTCCTACGGAAGAATATAAGATTTTTCGTTTGGGGATATATGCATGACCATTAATCCCACATAAATGGGCAGGCTAACTTTCTTTTAGTGGTTGGGCTTCATAGGTACAGTTTGGGTGTAAGCTACAAAATGGTGGATTACTTTACTGAGTCTTCAATTAGTGTATAGGTCAGTTTTCTAAAGTCGAAGTTCTGAATGTCAGTCATATAGCGACACTGTAAAGACTTGGTCTAGTTTCATGATTATGCTCTATTTCTTGATGTGTGAAATTTTTTGTTGTTGGGAGATAAAAGTTGCTAAAGACTCCTTTATGTGACTATATTTTCCTTAAAGCATAACAATTTATTGATATAGAATTGTAACCTTATACCCAACTAAGTAAATAATAAGGGTATAAAAAATAATACGTTTGCGCGTATCACACGTTACTCGAGGGACTCTAGCTTATGTCTACAGAAAATGCATTATTGACTATCTTAATAGATAGGATTAACAACGACACTTTGGTGTTACCAACCTTACCTGAAATTGCAGTGAAAGTGAGACAAGCTGCAGATGACCCAGAAGTAAACCTGATGCAAATGGCTGATGTGATTTCACAAGATCCTGCGCTCGCGGCACGTATGATAAAGGTGGCAAACAGTGCGTTTATGGGGCGCTCTGTAAAAGTAAATACATTAAATCAGGCTGTGACACGAATTGGTCTTAGACAAATCAAAAATATAGCAACCGCTATGGCGATGGAGCAGCTGTTTGTCTCTAATAACAAGTTAATTAAAACCTACATGGACAAAGCCTGGCAGAAAACATTAAAGGTAGCCTGCCAAGCCATTACCTGCATGGACTTTTACCTTCGTGTTAACAAACACACGTCACTGAACAAAGATACCATTACGCTTGCGTCACTCGTTTTCAACATTGGTGTTTTACCCATATTAACCGAAGCAGAACGTCATCCGGAAGTATTTGCAAACCCAAGCTTCTTAGCACACGCCATTCAAAAGCTCGCAGGTAAGATTGGTGGTGCCATTATGCGTGAATGGGGCTTTACCGATGAGTTCGTAGAAGTTGCTGAAAGCTGGTCAAACCCGAACTATAAGCCAGATCATGTCTGTTATGTTGACTTTATTCGTGTTGGCGCCATTGCTGAAGGTATCTTGCAGGTGTCAGACAAGGCTGCGTCTTTAAAAATGTACGAAGATAAAAGTGTCATTCGCTCTTTAGAAATGTTCACCAGTGATGAATACCTCTCAACACTTGAAGATGTGAAGAGTATGTTTGCCTAAAAACTCAATAAAAAAAGCCATTCAATTTTGAATGGCTTTTTTGTTTTTCTGACGATGATTAAACGCTTAGTTTTTAGCTATGAATGACTAATTCTTCGTTCGTTGTGTTTGCTGCTTTTTCTGCTACATACCAAACACTATTTTTCTCACCCTTGTATACTCTTTTGGCAACTTTGCTTGCGCATGCATAGAAGAACCAAGCAAAGGGGAGGGCCATCACTTCTAGCATGATTTCAGAAAAACTATCCGCATGCCAAAGTCCAAGGTTTGGTAGTAAAATCGCTAACAAAGAGTTAAGTGGCACAATTAGACACAATATTGCGCTTGCTTTGAGTGTATAAATGGCCGTCACAGAAGGACCCTTGATAAAAGCGGTTATGACAACGACAAAGAAGGTCAGGTAGTACAGCCACAGATAAGCAATATTCACATTTAATGACGTCAAGCTTAGCCATTTTGTGGCAGCAAATGCCAGTGAGATAGCGCAAATACAACCCAGTGCAATACCGACCGTTAGTTTAGCCAGAACTAGACTTGATTTAGATTGCGTCGCTTGTTTTTGTTTTCTGCGTTTTTCAATCCACAGTAGATTTCCAGTATAAAACAACAGTGCGCCGAGTAAGCCCATGACAAAATAAGCCCATTGGCCAAGTGTGCCGCCATAACTGCCGAAGTGCAGAGCAAACAAGGAAGAAACAATACTTACCCAAATACCTTGATCGCCACCTTTTATACTACTGGCATTGATTTCGAGTGTATAAGGATGCATAAAAATGAAATCAGTCGTTGGACCACGCATCATTTCTCTTGGATGAGTGATATTCACTGAAGCGCTCGGGCTGGTGGTATTTAAACGAGATAATGCAATGCGCTCAATTTGATAGCCGGGGGCATAAGCTTGTATCTTGGCCGTGATTTCATCTAGGCTTGGAAGCTCTTTAACATTGTATTGATACTCTGACTTTTGCGGCTCTGGAAATAGTTTTTTATCTCCATAGACACCAAACAGCCAACCATATAAAAAGTCATGGAATGCAAAAACAAATACAGTAAAGGCAATCACAATATGAAAAGGTAAGCTGCTCACGCCTATTAAATTATGACTATCTAGCCAAAACCGACTTGCCGACTTGTCTTTTCTCAGTGCAAAGAAGCTTTTTACCAAAGTAGGTAACAAAAAGATTAACCCTGAAATTAAAGCAATAAAATACAAAAATGAGGCTATGCCAAGAATATAACCACCAAATAAGTGGTGACCTATTTCGCCAAAAATACCGCCCGTTTGATGTAAGTAATCCAGTAAGCCTGACAGGTGATTGACTTGACTCAGCTCCTTATTTATCTCGCCATGCTCATTGAAGCCGGCATGCCAAACTTGTTCATTTACATTCACTCCTCGGCCATTACCTTCTTCATACCAAGTGATGGGAGAGTGATTGTCAGAATAGTGAAGGGTAACGGCATTAATGGCTTTTTCTTCGTTCGCAAGTACATGGTTTAACAGTACTTGATGTTGCCCTTCACTCACTTGAGAAAACTGCTTACTAGGCGGTGTGCTCCATTGATCTATGGTGTCAGTGAACATCACTAATGCACCCGCAAAGAAGCCTATAAATAATAACAGCCCGGTTGTGATCCCCGTCCATGTGTGAAGCGTTTGGTATGTTCGAACAATATCGGCTCTTATTTTCATAGCATGCTCCTTAAGCCAAAAAATATCGTGTAGATGATTAAGTTTGCTGACAACAAGTAGATAAATGCTTGCCTAGTTGTTTTGAACATATAAATAAAGCTGACAATCAACATCCAGATTGGGGTAACAATCCACATATTAAATTGGGTTTTCCAGAGTAGGCGTTGGTCGCTTAGGTTAGCGTTAATACTGTCAGGCCCAAACCACACGATTAACGCCACAATGCCATAACTCAACGCTAATCCAAGAAAAACCCCTACCGCTGTTTTGCCCCACCATTGAGGTTGAATTTTTTGGTGTGCCTGACTCATCGAATGCTCCTAATCAAAAAACTAGAGATGGGGATGATGATCAGCACAAGCATAATTAGCATGAGCCAAATAAAAACGCTTGCTGCACCATTGAAGATAAATGGACTGATCACTGCTGAGGAAATTAACAGCAAATAACCGAGCTGTTTAAATTTTTTAGATATGGGGGTGTTTAAAGCCAATTGGTGTCGATTAGACGCATAGATGAAAGATACTCCAGCGGCTATAAACGTTAAAAAAACGAATAGCACTACTCACTCCATGTAAACTTGATTGTTAAAAGAGGGACAGATTATACACAGACAAGTCGCACTATCAATGATAATGCGACTGAGAATCGATGTTATTTAGTTGTTCTTTAGCCTAATTAGGCTATTTGTTTTTCTGCAAGATTAAGTTCCATCGTTGCTTTTAATAAACGATATAAATTAATCGATGCATCAATTTCTTCTTTACGATTAGTTAAGCTTTCAATATTCAAACCAAGCGGTACATTCAGATGTGCACAACTTTGAATGATCAGGTCTAAATTCTCACGACAGATGCGGATTGATTCGCTTAACGGGTTTTGTGAGTCTAGCATGCGCCATTTAGTAGCTTCTGGTACTGAAATACCTAGCCATTCCATAAACTGCAATGTCTTCTCACCGCCACATGGAGTAAAGGTAAGAATAATACGTTTAGGCTCAAGCCCTTGTTGGCGACAGCTACGTGCATAGCTGGTGATTAAATCAATCGTCGCCTGTGCATTGTAAACAGCTTGAGAGATAAAGAACTCACACCCTTGTGCTGTTTTTTCTAACAAACGCTCGTGTTCGTTTCGCTTATTCGCATGGCGTTCAGCAATCGTCACACCACCTAAGAAAAAGTCATCTTGGTGCGCTGCAATCGTTTCGTATGCTTTAGGCAGGCTAAGTTTAACTTCGCCATTTGAAGATGGGCTACCAACTAATACAAGATTATTTAAACCATGCTTAGTTTTAGTATTGTTAAGCCACTGATTAAATTCGCTCGCCCCACGTTGTGCCACACTTTTATAAGTGATGACATCAAGTTGTGACAACTCTTTAACGAGTTGGCTGTATTCACATGGGTCTACGGTATGCTTGAATGGAAAAGGGCGCGGAACTTGAGTTCGGCTGCTTTCATCTTGAATGTCGTAAATAACAACACCGTCATATTCAATCTCGTGTAAACGGCCAAGTAGCTTTTGTGCAATGGTTTTGACTTGCGCTTCATCAGTCCCCATCTTTGGCGGAGTAGTACCAATTAAATATACGCCTTGATTAGGGTCCAAAATTTTCTCTTGTAGTGATAAAGCCATGGTCCTCATTCCCATTGGTTGTGCTGATGAGGTAAATATAGCAGCCATTTAGACGTCTAGATAGATTTTTTTCATGAAACTTATTCAAACACTATGAATTTCTCTCATGTTGTTTTTGGGGTGCAAGGGATAATTCAGTAGCTCAGATATATTTATTTACATAAATTTTGCTTTGAAATGAGCGAGTCACAGTAATTTATTGCATAATTGAAGCAGTCTCATATGTGATACCAATCCTCAATAATACTCAATCATTTTGAGAGACTAAAACTGACGCTAACTTCGTTGGGAATTTCTCATTTAGAACAACTAAATAGCAAAATTTCCGCCTAGTTATCGACAAGTTTTCCTTGCCTCAAAATAGATCGCTTAATTAAGAGGAATGGTATGAAAAATAAAAACTGAATTTGGAAATCACATGAAATTTAAACTTTTGGCAACCAGCCTTGCAGTGACTTTAGCGCTGTCAGGTTGTATGAGTAATAATGCACAGACAAGCAATACAACAAATGCCACTGTTGCATCAGCGTCTGTTGAGAACAAAGTATTTGCACAAGACTATGTGTTAGAAGAACTAGAAAATGGTCTTCGTGTGATGGTCGTTAAAACGGATTATCCTGATGTTGTATCGCTACAAATTCCGGTATCTGTAGGTTCACGAAATGAAATCGAAGCAGGTAAAACCGGTTTCGCTCACTTCTTTGAGCACATGATGTTTAAAGGCTCTGAAAAATTCCCACAAGATGTGTATGCAGATATTCTGAAAAACTCAGGGGTAGACAACCGCGCTTACACGACAAACGACTACACAAACTACCACTTAAATTTTTCTAAAGAACATTTAGACAAAGTACTTGAAATCAAAGCGGACATTTTCCAAAACCTAAAGTACTCAGAAGAGCAGTTTCGTACTGAAGCACTGACAGTTAAAGGCGAGTACTTAAAAAACAACGCCAGCCCAATTCGTAAGTTGTTATCGGCAGTTCGTAAAGAAGCATTTGAAAAACATACTTACAAGCACACGACGATGGGTTTCTTCGAAGATATTGAAGCCATGCCAGATCAAATGGCCTATGGTCAAACTTTCTTTGAGCGTTTCTACAAGCCTGAGTATGTCTCACTTGTGATTGTGGGGGATGTAGATCCGCAAGAAACCATGAAGATGGTGAAAAAACATTGGGGCAATTGGAAAAAAGGTGATTACCAAGCAGATATTCCGGTAGAGCCAAAGCAACAAGCGCCTAAATATGTGCATGAACAATTTGAAGGTATGCCGGGTCACTGGTTATTGGTATCTTACAAAGGCACTGCATGGCAGCCAACCCAAAAAGACCGTGCAGCACTTGATCTTATCTCGCAGCTTTATTTCTCTTCAAACTCAGAGTTATATCAAGAGTTAGTGGTAGAGAAACAGCTTGCAAGCCAGATGTTTACCTATAACGCTGAAACGAAAGATCCAGGTTTATTGCATGTTTTTGTGAAGGTTGAGAAAGAGCAAGACTTGGCAACTGTGCGTGATGCGATTGCAAAAACCTACGCTAAAGCACGCACTGAGCTGGTGGATGCAGATAAGCTAGCGGCATTAAAGTCAAACCTGAAATACAGCTTCATCAATGGCTTAGACTCATCTCAAGCCATTGCGTCAACGCTCGCAAGCTATATGCATTTTGAGCGTGACCCAGAAGTGATCAACCAGTTATATGCGTCAGCGGATGCCATTACAGCTGAAGATATTCGTGACATTGCCAACAAATACTTTGTTGATAATGGCCGCACGACTGTGACCATGTCGGCACTTGAGACTGTTTCTGGTTTCGATAAAGAAGTGTCTGTATCTGAACTTGCGAAACAAGCTAGCCAGCCTGTTGAGCGTCACTTCAAGGTATTAGATAAAACCAATAGCTCGCCATTGGTTGACGTGAACTTATTATTCTACACTGGTGCTGCAGCTGATCCTGCGGGCAAAAAGGGTGTAGCAGCATTAACTGCAGCCATGATTGCGCGTGGTGGTTCACAATCTAAGAGCTACAAAGAAATCCAGCAAGCACTTTATCCAATTGCAGGCAGTTTTGGTTATCAGCTAGATAAAGAAATGATTTCTTTACGTGGTCGTGTGCATAAAGACAATGCAGAACAGTGGTATGCATTGGTTAGCGACCAGTTGTTAAATCCAGGCTTTAGAGAAGATGATTTTAAACGTCTGAAGAAAGAGCTTATTGACGGTATTAAAGCGGGCCTTAAGTCTTCAAATGACGAAGAGCTAGGTAAAGAAGTGCTTTATCATAAGCTATACCAAGGTCACCCTTACGAAAGCTATAACTTAGGTGATCTGTCAGATCTTGAAGCGTTAACGGTAGACGACGTTAAAGCATTCTATGCCTCGCAATTCACCCAAGCTAAGCTAAACGTGGGGATCACAGGTAATTTAGATAATGCTGTGAAAACACAGATGCTTAATGATTTAGCGGGCCTACCAAAAGGCGATGAAGCGCGTTTAAGCATTCCTGATGCACCTAAGTTAACTGGTCGTCATGCGACAATTGTTGAGAAAAATGCGAAATCTACTGCGGTGTCGTTTGGCTTCCCAATCGATACTATTCGTAGCTCTAAAGATTGGACAGCGCTTTGGTTAGTGCGTTCTTACTTTGGTGAGCATAGAAGCTCAAACAGTTTCTTATATCAGCGCATTCGTCAGGTACGTGGTATGAACTATGGTGACTATGCGTATATTGAGTACTTCCCACGTGGTATGTTCCAAACTAAGCCAGATGCGAACCTAGGTCGTTCAGAGCAAATCTTCCAAGTGTGGTTACGTCCACTTCGTTCAAACAATGATGCGCATTTCGCAACGCGCGTTGCTTTGTTTGAATTAGACAAGCTAATTAAAGATGGCATGACTGAAGCGGACTTTAATGCAACTCGTAACTTCTTGAGCAACTTCGTGCCTCAGTTAGTAGCAAGTCAAGACCGCCAGCTGGGTTATGCGCTTGATAGCGAATTCTACAACACAGAAAGTTTTGTTGAGTACGTTCGTAAACAACTTGCGTCACTGACGGTAGAGGATGTAAACCGCGTTATCCGTGAAAACCTACAAACTGATGATGTACATTATGTATTCATCACAGGTGACGGAAAAGACATGCAGAAACGTCTTGCAAAAGAAACGGTTTCACCACTGAAATATAACTCAGATAAGCCTGCAGCACTTATCAATGAAGATAAGCAAATTGAAAGCTATAAGCTGAACATTCCTGCGAAAAACATTGAAGTGTTGAATGTAGAGAAAGTATTTGAGTAATTAAATATTTTCTCTGTCGCAGCCAATAATGTGACTGCGACAAAAAAGCCGCTCATTGAGCGGCTTTTTTATAATTTGAAATAAGTGCTGTTAGGCTTGTTTGATAGGCGTGACATTCTCATCAGTATCGCTATCATCCACATCAGCATCTTTCTTCGACTTTTTTGCAGGTGCACTTGGTTTTGAACCTTTAAGTACATTAATAAAGTCATCTTTTTGTTTCGCCATTTCTAATGCCAATGACTCAACTTGTTGCTCACTCAGTGGCACATCCACTTTACCTAGCATCTCTTCTAAAGACTCAGCAACATCAAGCATTTTGTCGTAAGCATCAGCCTCTTTTTTGCTGGTAAAGGTCATGCGCTCGACTCCATTTCTTTCTACCACATACTTAACAACAACAGCCACGATACACTCCCAATTGCACTGTTTTTTTATACAGTAATCTTTTGAGGCTTATTTTGCAAGTCATTAGACTAATATTAATACTTAAGTTTTATAAGTAGGTAATAAGTTTGACTTTTACGTTATTGTCATCTTTATTTAACATTGCTCTTATGAGTAATTTGGGTAAGGAGTTCTACCCGTCATTTATTAAATTTCAAGGATTTTCCAGGAGGGAAATATGATCAAAGCATTACTTTTAGCCACTAGTTTGTTTCTTGCACCAACTGTATTAGCAGAATCTGCACAGCAACAAGCGTCACCAGAAATTCAATCTGAAATTCATCAGGCAATTAATATTAATGAAGCTTCTCTCGAAGAGCTTGTAAAATTGCCTGGGATCGGAAAAGGCAAGGCGAGGGCCATTGTTAGTTTCCGCGAGCAAAATGGACCTTTTGACGACCTTAACTCCTTAATGGCTGTTAAAGGGGTTGGTAAAAGTATCGTCGCGAAGTTAGAAGGGAAGGTAAAGTTTTAAGCTTTAAATGCTCAGATGAAAAATTAAAAAAGGGCAAAATCGCCCTTTTTTAATTTTGGTTCTGTTTTTCAAACTCCGCAATGGCATCGCCCAGTTTGTTTTTAGTAAATACAATTTCTAGCGGCGTAGTGAGAAGAGGGTATAAGATACCTGCCAGCAACAAAGGAGGCAGTAAATACCAGCCTTCAAAATAAGCCAAAGAAATAAAAAATGGCATCAAGATGGCGAGCTTACAGCAGCCTAATAACACTTTTTCTGGCGCTTCTAAGTGACTCAAAGCAATGGCGATGATTTGTTGCTTATCTCGAAGCCTGTAAGGCTTTAACTGCTCAATATTGCGAAGATTAAAATGCATTATAAATTTACTTTTTTACTAAAGACCAAAGAATAAAAGGTAAAATAACTAAGAAACTGATCGCATATAACGCGAAAATGACTTCCATCCAACCAGGCATGCTTAAACCAACAAACTGCCAATCTATGCTGCCACAATCACCAGTTGCGGCAAAAAACGCCGGGATCCACTCATGTAATGGCATAAACTCAGGGAAGTTAGGAACTATATCGCAAGTGAACGCAAATGGATCAGTGGTGGTTTGCATATTTAAATGCTCTTTTGCCAACATATAACCCCAGATACTACTTACGCCCCATGTTGCAGCGCCAATACCACGAAAAATACCGTTACTTGGGGAAATAAAACCAATAAGACCTGCCGCAAACACGCCTAACACAGCCGTTCTTTGATAAATACACATGATACAAGGCTCTAAGCCCATTGCGTATTGAAAATATAAAGCCGTGACTTCAAGTAAAAATGCTGTCAGTGCCAACAGGCCCCATGCTTTTCTGGAAGTAGGAAGGGTGTTCAACCAGTTCATAAGATTCTCTTATTGTTATATTAAGTTAGCTATCAGATAACTTGCATTACCAATAGGTTCAATTTTTCAGGTTAAGTGAACCTAAATGCTGCGAAACTGAATTATGTTGTGGGTATTATGCTAACAGAGGTTACAAGCTGCAAGAATTAACGGTAGTTGTTAATTTTGCTTAACTCAAAGAACAAAAAATGAATTGTAAAACAGGGCGACTTCTTTACTTGTTAGTTGCAAAGCATCTGGTACAATCAGTGGATTAAATTGCAGTTGCCAAGATAAAAGCGGTGTTAGATGAGAATTTTTAAAGCTAAAAGCCCAGCGGGATTTGCTGAGGAATATATTGTTGAATCAATTTGGAATGGTGAATTTCCACCAGGTTCAATTTTACCAGCTGAAAGAGAACTCTCTGAGCTGATTGGTGTAACTCGCACAACGTTACGTGAAGTTTTACAGCGCTTAGCGCGTGATGGCTGGTTGACGATTCAACATGGTAAACCGACCCGTGTAAATAACTTTTGGGAAACATCAGGTTTAAATATTCTTGAGACGCTAGCGCGTCTTGATGAAGATAAAATGCCAGAGCTGACTGATCAGCTTTTATCTGCACGTACCAACATCAGCGCAATTTATACGCGTGCGGCAATTAAAGTAAATCCACAGGCTGTTATCGAAACGCTTGAAAAGAGCAAAGACTTAGAAGATAACGCTCAGGCATTTGCAGATTTTGACTATCAAGTTCACCATCAGCTAGCGTTAGCAGGTAACAACCGAATTTATGTTTTGGTGCTTAATGGTTTCAAAGGCCTTTACTCTAAGATTGGTGGTCATTATTTCTCAGATCCACGTACCCGCGCACTGGCCAAACAATTTTATTTAGATCTTATAGCGCTGGCTGAAAAAGGCGACTTCGACGGTTCAATTTCTTTATTAAGAAAATACGGTCATCAAAGTGGTGAGATTTGGCAGCAGATCCGTGGTGATATGCCGTCAGATATCATGGACTAAACTGTATTGATTGAAAAAAGCCCGTAGGGGCTTTTTTTATGCCTATAGTTTATACAATCAAAAAAACTGATTGTAGCTATCGGTTTATTTGATTTTCAATTTTTTCAGTGTCCCCATAAACTTGTGAAAATTTTTAATTGGGGTTGTTTTTTTCTAACTAGCCTCAATAATAATTGTCAAAGCAAATTGATATTGTCATTTTGCATTGGATATAACCCTAACTAATTGGAGAAAACCATGGGTGTATTAGTAGGCCGCAAGGCACCTGACTTTACAGCAGCAGCAGTATTAGGTAACGGTGAGATCGTTGAAGGTTACAACCTACACGAGCGTATCAAAGGTAAAAAAGCGGTTGTATTCTTTTACCCACTAGACTTCACTTTCGTTTGTCCTTCAGAGCTAATCGCTTTCGACAAGCGTTACGACGAGTTCCAAAAGCGTGGTGTTGAAGTGATCGGTGTTTCAATCGATTCTCAATTCTCACACAACGCTTGGCGTAACACACCAGTAAACGAAGGTGGTATTGGTCCAGTTAAATACGACTTAGTTGCTGACGTTAAGCACGAAATCTGTCAAGCATATGACGTTGAGCACCCAGAAGCTGGTGTTGCTTTCCGTGGTTCATTCCTAATCGACGCTGAAGGTAACGTACGTCACCAAGTAGTTAACGATCTTCCTCTAGGTCGTAACATCGACGAAATGCTTCGCATGGTTGACGCACTAGCGTTCCACGAAGAGCACGGTGAAGTATGTCCAGCAGGTTGGACTGAAGGTAAATCAGGTATGGACGCAAGCCCAGAAGGTGTTGCTAAGTTCCTAGCTGAGAACGAAGGCGAGCTATAATTTAGCCCTTTAGTTTTTAAAAGCCCGCGGTTGCGGGCTTTTTTGTGCCTGCGAAAAATAGCGAAATTGTGTTCTTTGGGAGTAAAGATTGTAAGTCATTTACTTACCCCCATAAATTTAACTGACCAACGCGTTTGAATAGTTCAACACTTAAATAAACAGCAAACAGGCTGATCACTGGGGTTGCCAAAAGACTCACTAGCGTTAATTCATTAGCCATTGTTTTCTTCCTTGTCGTTTTTAACTGCTTTTTTAGCATGCTTATCAGATTCTGACTTCAATACTTTAGATGCTGTCTCAAGTGTATTTTTCTTAACTTCTTTGATACTTGCGCTAATCGCATTTGAGATCAGGTTGCTAATTTCAGCTGTAATTGCGTTTTCATTAGCTTGTACTGAAGAAGCTGTGAATAATACCGTGCTGATTAATGTTGCTTTAACTAGTGAGTTCATGACGTTCTCCTTTGTATGATTAGTTAGTCGCAATAACTATTACAAAGGTTGTGCCAATCGATAAAAATATTTTAAGTGTTTGTTTCTATTTGATTTTAATTTTTGTAGAAGATTGGTGAAAACAAGGGGTGATTATTTTCACCAATATGAGGTGGCTAAAAAAACTAAGTTTTAGTTAATCTTGCTCTAAGATTGAGTGTAGTAACTGCTTAACTACTTCAGGTTCAAAAGGTTTGTCACATAATGCGTTAACACCAGACTGTGCAACGTTTGCAAGGTGAGTGTCATTGGCCTCAGATGTCACCATTAAAATTGGAATATGAGAGTGCTCACCTGAGTTACGAATATGCTCAGCTAACTCTTGGCCATTCACATTTGGCATATTAAAGTCAGTGACAATGAGGTCAAACATCTGTTCGTTTAAGAAGTCGATCGCTTGTTCACCATCTTCAGCTTCAGTAAAACGGCTTGCCCCCAAATTAGTTAGCACACGACGAATATGATTTCTCGCCAGTCGTGAGTCATCAACAATAAGAATACGCAAATCTTGTACATCGTATAGTTCAAGCTCAAGCTCTTGCGGAGACAGTAAGTCTAAGGTTGCATTGAGTGCGCGACCAAGGTGCACCTTAGTAAAAGGCTTAGGTAAGATCGCCACTACACCAGATTGCTTAAACGCTTCAAGCTGGGCTTTGCGTGTTTCACTTGAAACCAACATAAAAGGGATTGGCTGTTCGGGCTGGGCTTCAGCAATATACTGTTGAATATCAAGGGCACTGCCATCACTCAAATGTAGGCTTGAGATGACTAAATCAGGTTTATGCTTTTCTAAAAAGCTTTTTGCAGAGTCCACGGAATCTGCAAAGTCGATGTTCGTTACACCTTCAGATTCAAGCTCTTTTGCAATAATTTTTCTTTGTGTTGCTGAGGGCTCAACAAGCAGGATAGCAAGATCTGCACTGAGAAGCTCATTCATGATTAGTACTACTTTCAATTAACCAAAATAAGGACGTTAATGTAACCAATTAACATCCTATTAGCTAGTTTGAAATGACTTTTTAAAGGGCAAATTAGCGTCTGTAAATATCAGATTCGGGAATATCAATTAAAATCAACACTGCGCCTTTACCACCATACTCAAGAGGAGCTTGATGCATTGCTAAAATATCTGGGTGCTGAACCAAATACTGTGGCACTTTATGTCTGAGGATATGTTCACCAATACCATGCACAACACAGGCACAATAATGGTGTTGTTTTTTACAGGCATGGATCAAAGCAGCCAACTCTTCTTTTGCGCTGTCTTTACTTAAACCATGCAAATCTAAAATTAACTCAGGCGCAATATCGCCACGTCGTAGTTGTTTAGCTAAGAATTTATCAGCACCTTCACGCACATAGTTTACTGTGCCATGGGTGTCGATATCTGGGATATATTCGTCAGAAAAATAAAACTCCGCTTTATGCTGCTTAGTTTGCTCAGCAACAATTTTGCCTTTAAACGGGGTGTTATCACGTTTAAATTGCACGGTATCTTGCTTTATCTTAGTGGCACCAGAAATTGACTGACGAAATAGGTCGATGTCGTCGTCTTGCATGCTTATGTGTGATTTATCTTTGTTCATTGGCGCATTCTAAATAAAAAAAGCATAAAAACCTAGCTGAAAAACGGCTACAATGGCAGCAGAATTATTGTCAAATTATTGAGTACCGTATGACAGAGTTACAAATTACAGATGAGTTGGCGCAAGAAGCGTGTTCTGAACTATTCACGATCCAAGACTGGTTACGTTGGACAACGACGCAGTTTGTGAATAATGGGCTGTTTTACGGTCATGGCACCGACAATGCCTGGGATGAAGCAGTCAGTCTTGTGTTACCTGTTTTAAACTTGCCACTTGATACACCAAAAGAGTTATTAAATGCACGTTTAACCAGTAGCGAAAAACAGCATTTGATGGGCTATATCTTAGCGCGTGTAAATGACAGAACGCCGGTGCCATATCTAACTAATCAAGCGTGGTTTGCTGGTCTGCCTTTTTATGTAGATGAGCGAGTGCTTGTTCCACGTTCACCTTTTGCTGAAATGATCAAAAAGCAATTTGCACCTTGGGTCACAGAGCCTGAAAAAGTAACGCGTATTCTCGATATGTGTACTGGCTCTGCATGTATTGCGATTGCATTGGCAAAAGCGTTTCAGCATGCTCAAGTGGATGCGGTTGATATCTCTTTTGATGCTTTAGAAGTGGCAGATATCAATATTACTGAGCATATGATGCAAGAGCAGGTGTTTGCGATCCAATCAGATGTTTTCAGTGGTGTACCGGGTCAAAAGTATGACCTAATCGTTGCAAACCCGCCTTATGTTGATGCAGAAGATATGTCTGATTTACCAGAAGAGTTCCATCATGAGCCAGAGCTAGGCTTAGCGTCAGGCGAAGATGGCTTAGATGTAACTCGTGTTATCTTGCAAGAAGCAGCTGAACATCTAACTGATAACGGTTTGTTATTTGTTGAAGTAGGTAACTCTATGGTACATATGGATGCACTATATCCAAACGCGCCATTTACATGGTTAGAGTTTGAGCATGGTGGATTAGGCGTGTTTATGATCTCAAAACAACAACTCGTCGAGTATTTTGCTGATTAAATATAATTGTTAATCAGTTTTTTAAATGTCATTTGGAATGAGGGTGAATAATGGCAGGTAATAGCATTGGCCAACTTTTTAAGGTCAGTACCTTTGGTGAGAGCCATGGGGTCGCATTGGGGGGCGTTGTTGATGGCGTGCCCGCAGGACTAGAATTATCAGAAGCGGATATGCAGTTTGACTTAGACCGACGTAAGCCAGGTCAAAGCCGTTATACCACGCAAAGACGTGAAGGCGATGAAATTAAAATTTTATCGGGCGTGTTTGAAGGCAAAACGACAGGAACGAGCATTGGTCTGTTAATTGAAAATACCGATCAACGTTCGAAAGACTACAGTAAAATTGCTGAAGTGTTTCGTCCAGGTCATGGTGACTACACGTATTGGCATAAATACGGTCACCGTGATTATCGTGGTGGCGGTCGTTCTTCAGCGCGAGAAACCGCAATCCGTGTTGCAGCAGGTGCTATTGCTAAAAAGTACCTAAAGCAATTTCATGCTATTGAGATCAATGCTTGCTTGTCACAACTGGGTCCTATCAAAGCTGAAAAGTTCGACTGGTCAGTGGTTGAAACAAACCCATTCTTTTTTCCAGATGACACAAAATTAGAGTCGCTAGATGAATATATGCGCGATTTGAAAAAGCAGGGCGACTCTATTGGTGCGAAAGTGACTGTAGTCGCGAAAAATGTGCCAGTTGGGTTAGGCGAGCCTGTATTCGACCGACTCGATGCAGAAATTGCCCATTCATTAATGAGCATTAATGCGGTTAAAGGCGTTGAGATTGGTGATGGTTTTGATGTGATAGAGCAAAAAGGCTCTGAGCATCGCGATGAATTAACACCAGAAGGCTTTACCAGCAACCACGCCGGTGGCGTATTAGCCGGTATTTCAACGGGGCAAGATATTGTCGCATCGATTGCACTCAAGCCTACCTCAAGTATTACCATACCGGGGCAGAGCATTAACACACAAAATGAGTCAGTAGAGATGATCACTAAGGGTCGTCACGACCCGTGTGTGGGTATTCGTGCGATTCCAATTGCAGAAGCCATGTTAGCCATTACTTTAATGGATCATTTATTAAGACAGCGAGGTCAAAACCCGCATGTCAATCTTGAGCATGGACCTATTCCAGCTCAGAAACCTGTATAAGACAATCAGAAACAAAAAACGCCACTGAAAAGTGGCGTTTTTATAGATAACGGCGTTTAGCTGTTATATTTTTCGCAGGCTTCAAGCGTATTTTCGATTAAGCTTGCGACAGTCATAGGGCCAACACCACCAGGTACTGGTGTAATAAAGCTGGCTTTTTCTTCAGCGATGCCGTACTGCACATCACCAACTAGTTTGCCTGACTCTAAACGGTTAATACCTACATCGATCACAATTGCTCCTTCTTTAACCCAGTCACCTGGAATAAATTCAGGTTTACCAACTGCGACAACAAGTAAGTCTGCGCGACGAACATGTGCTTCTAGATCTTGCGTGAATTTGTGGCAAACCGTTGTGGTACAACCTGCAAGTAATAGCTCTAGTGACATGGGGCGGCCAACGATATTTGAAGCGCCAACCACAACTGCATGCATACCTTTATATCTCACGCCCGTTGAATCAAGCAAAGTGATGATACCTTTTGGAGTACATGGACGAAGCGCCGGCATACGTTGTGCTAGGCGACCAACATTGTAAGGGTGGAAGCCATCTACATCTTTATGCGGTGTAATACGTTCAAGTACTTTTTCTGCGTCTAATCCTTCAGGCAGAGGTAATTGCACCAGAATGCCATCGACTTCTGGATCATTATTTAGCGTGTCTACTAATTCAAGTAGCTCTGTTTCGGTGGTGTCGCCTGGTAAATCGTAAGATTTAGAGACAAAACCCACTTCTTCACAGGCTTTACGTTTTGAACCTACGTAAACTTGGCTAGCAGGATCTTGGCCTACTAAAACTACTGCAAGACCAGGCGCTCTTAAACCTTGTTGTACTCGCTCAGCAACACGCTGTGCAACATTAGTACGAACTTGTTTGGCGATTGCCTTTCCATCAATTATGTTTGCCGTCATGATTGACCTTATTGGGGTTATAAACTTGAACGAATCATACAAAGTGTATTTATGGGGTTACTTTGTATCTAGTCACAATCAATCGATTGCAACACTAAGTGCGTATTTTCTCAGAAATGCCTTAATTCGCCAAGGTAAGAATCATCTTTATAGTAATATATACCCAAACCACCTCACGATACGAGGTTCAGCGAGAATTGATTGGCTGTCAGACAAGGCATCGATTTGAAGGTCTAGTGGTTCTAAATCGAAAATTGATAACGCAGTATGAAAGCCAATCAAACTCGCCCAAGGGAGCGTGCTTTCAGTCCTATTTCATCGTCAAAGAACTTGGAAAGGACTCGTCATTACGCTGCGTCCTTTTCCTAGAACTAGAACAGAAGGCAGCGCTCTGAATCATGCATCTTGAGGAAGTTTGGGTATATACTTTT
This sequence comes from Pseudoalteromonas sp. SS15, assembly GCF_049257195.1. Lineage (NCBI taxonomy): Bacteria > Pseudomonadati > Pseudomonadota > Gammaproteobacteria > Alteromonadales > Pseudoalteromonadaceae > Pseudoalteromonas > Pseudoalteromonas sp. SS15. The sequence continues at coordinate 251,109 of NZ_JBMMUD010000002.1, read as the reverse complement.
ATACACAAAGTAAAAATTACTGAAAACTGTTTGTTTTTCATCATTTCTTGCTATTTATTCATCATTTTGAAGTAAAAATAGGCAGTTGAAATATTTTCTAAAAAAAATGTTTGACCTCAATCGGTCAAATCACTATTATGCACCCCGTTGTCAACGAGGAGTCTCGGAGATAACAAAAAGGTATCGGCGATTAGCGCAGTTTGGTAGCGCACTTGGTTTGGGTCCAAGGGGTCGCAGGTTCAAATCCTGCATCGCCGACCACTTTTAAAATAAGAAAAGTAGCATTTTTGATGTTTACTTCGAGTTTGCGCCCTTAGCTCAGCTGGATAGAGCAACGCCCTTCTAAGGCGTCGGTCGAAGGTTCGAATCCTTCAGGGTGCGCCATTCTTATTTTAGTCCCCATGTAGTGGCGGCTGTAGCTCAGTTGGTAGAGCCCTGGATTGTGATTCCGGTTGTCGTGGGTTCGAGCCCCATCAGTCGCCCCATCTACATACTCTTTTATCGGCGATTAGCGCAGTTTGGTAGCGCACTTGGTTTGGGTCCAAGGGGTCGCAGGTTCAAATCCTGCATCGCCGACCACTTCTCAAAAAAATATATATTGTCGGCGATTAGCGCAGTTTGGTAGCGCACTTGGTTTGGGTCCAAGGGGTCGCAGGTTCAAATCCTGCATCGCCGACCACCTTATCTTCTCTCTTTTTAGTCATCTTTTAATCACTCAGTCTGTTATTCACCATTTATTTACCTTCATAGCTCGACTACAGCAATGAATCGGTTATAATGCCGCGTCTATTGTTTAACATAGCGCCCAGTAGGGCAGGCAACAAGATTGTCTAATAGGGTTAAATACACGTATTGCGTTTTTAACTAAGCTAATTAGTGCAACTTGTTTCTAAGGAAGGCGCATTGGCGCCAAAAATGAAGATTGAGGTAAATCATGCAAGTTTCTGTTGAGACGACTCAAGGCCTTGAGCGCCGTCTGACTATCACCGTTCCTGCAGAGAACGTTGAGACTGAAGTTAAAAAACGCTTACAACAACTGTCTAGAACTCAGCGTATCGATGGTTTCCGTCCAGGTAAGGTACCAGTAAAAGTAATCGCTAAGCGTTACGGTGCAGCTGTACGTCAAGAAGTTGCTGGCGATATCATGCAACGCAACTACATCGAAGCAATTGTTTCTGAAAAGCTAAACCCAGCTGGCGCACCTGCGTTCGCACCTAAGTCTTTAGAAGAAGGCAAAGAGCTAGTATTCGAAGCAACTTTTGAAGTTTACCCAGAAGTTGAACTAAAAGACCTTGAGAAAATCGCTGTTGAAAAGCCAGTTGTTGATGTAACTGACGAAGATCTAGCTAACATGCTAGAAACACTTCGTAAGCAACACGCTACTTGGACTGAAAGCGATGCAGCTGCTGGCGAGAACGACCGTGTAACTGTTGATTTCCTAGGTACTGTTGACGGTGAAGAGTTCGAAGGCGGTAAAGCTGAAGACTTCCCTCTAGAGCTAGGTCAAGGTCGCATGATCCCTGGTTTCGAAGACGGTATCGTTGGTAAAAAAGCAGGCGAAGAAGTTGTTGCTGATGTAACTTTCCCTGAAGAGTACCACGCTGAAAATCTAAAAGGTAAGCCTGCTCAATTCACTATCACTGTGAAAAAAGTAGAAGTTCAAGAACTTCCTGAGCTAAACGACGAATTCGCAACTAAGTTTGGTGTTGCTGAAGGTGGCGTTGACGCACTTAAAGAAGAAGTTAAAAAGAACATGTCTCGTGAGCTAACTCAAGCAGTTAAAGCGAACGTAAAAGACCAAGCTATCAAAGGTCTTTTAGAGACTAATGAAGTTGAAGTGCCTAAGTCACTTATCGACCAAGAAATCGACGCGCTTCGTCAACAAGCGGCACAACGTTTTGGCGGCAACGCGCAAAACATGCCTGAGCTACCAGCTGAGCTTTTCCACGAGCAAGCAGTAACTCGCGTTAAGACAGGTTTACTTCTTGGTGAAGTGATCAAGTCAAACGACATCCAAGTTGATGACGCTAAAGTTGAAGAGCTAATTGCATCAGTTGCATCTGCTTACGAAGATCCAAGTGAAGTGGTTGCATACTACAAATCAAACGATCAAATGATGCAGCAAATGCGTAACGTAGCTATGGAAGAACAAGCTGTTGAAGCAATTCTTGCAAAAGCTGCAGTGACTGACGTTGAAAAAGCATTCGACGACATCATGAATCCACAGCAAGGTGCTTAATAAGTCATTGACTTAAAGCTTTGCTAACGATTTAATGGCTCGTGATACTCTTATTGAGGATCCGAGCCATTTTACTTTCTGTAGGTAAAATATCCGCAAAACGCAGCGCCAGATTTTGGCGGCTCCTAAGGAATGAATAACAATGAATGATGGTATGTTTGATCCACTTAATGCATTAGTCCCTATGGTTGTTGAGCAAACAGCGAAAGGTGAACGCTCTTTTGACATTTATTCACGTCTTTTAAAAGAACGTATTATTTTCTTAACTGGACAAGTTGAAGACCACATGGCAAACCTTATTGTGGCGCAACTATTATTCTTAGAATCTGAAAGTCCTGATAAAGATATTTATTTATACATCAACTCGCCAGGCGGTTCGGTAACGGCGGGTATGTCTATTTATGACACTATGAATTTCATCAAACCTGATGTAAGTACGGTATGTGTTGGCCAAGCAGCGAGCATGGGCGCATTCTTACTGTCAGGTGGTGCAAAAGGTAAACGTTATTGCTTACCGAACTCTCGCGTGATGATCCACCAACCATTAGGTGGCTTCCAAGGTCAGGCCTCTGATTTTGAAATTCATGCAAAAGAGATTTTATCTATCAAAGAAAAACTAAATCGTTTAATGGCTGATCACACAGGCCAAGAATACGAAAAAGTAGCACACGACACAGACCGTGATAACTTTATGACTGCAGAGCAGGCACTAGAGTATGGTCTAATCGATGCAGTTCACACTCGCAGAGATTTAAAATAAGTTATAATACCAATCATCAATAACTCTCAAAACTGATCATTTATTTAAGATTATTGGTATAAATCAGGGCAAAGTTAATTTGCCCTATGTTAACTATGCTAATTTTTAGATTCTTTGATATAGTTAACAACATGATTATTGTTATCTAGAGCAGATAACGCAAAACGATGAGGTAGCTGAATGTCAGATACACCAACAGACGGCGACAAAAATACAAAGCTTTTATATTGCTCATTTTGTGGCAAAAGCCAACATGAAGTAAGAAAGCTGATTGCTGGACCTTCTGTTTATATTTGTGACGAATGCGTCGATCTGTGCAACGACATTATTAGGGAAGAAATCAAAGATATTGCACCAAAGCATGATTCTGGTGACAAACTACCTGTTCCTAAAGAGATCCGTAACCACCTAGACGACTATGTTATTGGCCAAGAGCATGCTAAAAAAGTGTTAGCCGTTGCTGTATACAACCATTACAAGCGTTTAAAAAATCAATCTGTAAAGTCTGAAGTTGAATTAGGTAAGAGTAACATTCTACTTATCGGTCCAACGGGTAGTGGTAAAACACTACTAGCAGAAACGCTGGCGCGATTACTTGACGTACCATTTACTATGGCTGATGCAACAACATTAACTGAAGCAGGTTATGTTGGTGAAGATGTTGAAAACATCATTCAAAAGCTGCTACAGAAGTGTGATTACGATGTCGAAAAAGCACAGCGTGGTATTGTTTATATTGACGAAATTGACAAAATCTCTCGTAAGTCAGACAACCCATCTATTACGCGTGATGTGTCAGGTGAAGGCGTTCAGCAAGCATTACTTAAGTTGATCGAAGGTACCGTTGCGTCAGTGCCACCACAAGGCGGCCGTAAGCACCCTCAACAAGAGTTCTTGCAGGTCGACACCTCTAAAATCTTGTTCATCTGTGGTGGTGCATTTGCTGGGCTTGATAAAGTCATTGAACAGCGCAGTCATAAAAACACAGGTATTGGTTTTGGCGCCGACGTTAAAGCGTCAGACTCAGAACGTTCTTTAAGTGAAACATTTAAAGATGTTGAGCCTGAAGATTTAGTGAAGTACGGTTTAATCCCAGAATTTATTGGTCGTCTTCCAGTTGTAGCGACGCTGACAGAGCTTGATGAAGCAGCTCTTATTCAAATTTTAAGTGAGCCTAAAAACGCGCTGACTAAACAATTTGGTGCACTTTTCAAAATGGAAGGTGTTGAATTAGAGTTTAGAGAAGACGCCCTGAAAGCGATTGCACACAAAGCGATGGAACGTAAAACGGGTGCCCGTGGCCTACGTTCTATTGTTGAAGGTGTACTGCTAGATACCATGTATGATTTACCTTCAATAGAAGATGTCAGTAAAGTCGTTATTGATGAAACTGTGATTAAAGGTGAATCAGATCCAATTCTTCTTTATGAAAACGGCAACCAAGACAAAGCTGTTTCAGAATAATTAAGATTCGGTATAAAAAAGGAGCCAATGGCTCCTTTTTTTATCAATCGGTTGAACTTTATGGGTTTAATCCCCATATTGCCATTATTAACGAATAACCAAAATGCGAAGAGAAAATAATGACACTTGAGAGAACTGATCGAGTCGAAATTCCTGTGTTGGCCCTACGCGACGTTGTTGTGTATCCGCATATGGTGATCCCGCTATTTGTTGGTCGTGAGAAATCGATCAGATGTCTTGAAGCGGCGATGGAAAAAGACAAGCAAATTTTTCTAGCCGCGCAGATGGATGCTGCGGTTGATGATCCTTCAACAGATGAAATTTATACAACAGGTACAATCGCGACTGTATTACAGTTATTAAAATTACCTGATGGCACAGTAAAGGTATTAGTAGAAGGTACACAAAGAGCACGTATCGAATCATTCATTGAAACCGATGAATATTTTTCTGCGACTGCGCAATTTGTTGCTTCACAAGATATTGATGAGCAAGAGCAAGATATTTTCGTGCGCAGTGCAATTAGCCAATTTGAAGGCTATGTAAAGCTTAATAAGAAGATCCCACCAGAAGTTTTATCGTCTGTTTCTGGAATCGATGAAGCAGCACGACTAGCCGATACTATGGCTGCACATATGCCTATTAAGGTACCTGAAAAGCAGAAAGTATTAGAGCTTGAAAGCGTAACAGAGCGTTTAGAGTACTTAATGGCGCTCATGGAAGGTGAAATTGACCTACTACAAGTAGAGAAAAAAATCCGTTCTCGCGTTAAAAAGCAGATGGAAAAATCGCAGCGTGAGTACTATCTGAACGAACAAATGAAAGCGATTCAAAAAGAGTTAGGCGAGCTGGATGATGTACCTGATGAATTTGAAGCGTTGAAAAAGCGTATCAGCGAAGCACAAATGCCTAAAGAGGCTGAAGAAAAAGCCACTGCTGAACTGAACAAGTTAAAAATGATGTCACCAATGTCTGCAGAAGCGACAGTAGTGCGTTCGTACATTGATACCATGATCAATGTACCTTGGAAGAAGCGTTCTAAGGTGAAAAAAGATTTAGCTGGCGCTGAAAAAATCTTAAATGCTGATCACTATGGCCTAGAGAAAGTAAAAGAACGCATTATTGAATACCTAGCAGTTCAACAGCGTACCAACAAACTAAAAGGTCCAATCCTATGTTTAGTGGGTCCTCCTGGCGTTGGTAAAACCAGTTTAGGTCAGTCAATTGCACGTTCCACGGGTCGTAAGTATGTGCGTATGGCACTAGGTGGTGTTCGTGATGAAGCAGAGATCCGTGGTCACCGTAGAACTTACATTGGCTCAATGCCAGGCAAACTCATTCAAAGCATGAGTAAAGTCGGGGTGAAGAACCCATTATTCTTGCTTGATGAAATCGATAAGATGTCATCAGATATGCGTGGCGACCCAGCTTCTGCATTATTAGAAGTATTAGATCCAGAGCAAAACAGCACCTTTGCTGACCACTATTTAGAAGTCGATTACGACTTATCAGATGTGATGTTCGTTGCGACGTCTAACAGCTTCAATATTCCAGGCCCTCTACTTGACCGTATGGAAGTGATCCGCCTATCTGGTTATACAGAAGATGAAAAGCTGAATATTTCTAAGCAGCACCTAATTCCAAAGCAGATCAAGCGTAATGGTTTGAAAGCAGGTGAAGTTGAAATTGAAGATAGCGCTATCATTGGCATTATCCGTTATTACACGCGTGAAGCGGGTGTTCGTAGCCTAGAGCGTGAGATCTCAAAGCTTTGTCGTAAAGCGGTTAAAGACATCTTATTAAACAAAGACAACAAACAAATTGTTATTAATGGTGACAACTTAGAGTCTTATTTAGGCGTACATCGTCATGACTTCGGTAAAGCAGAAGATGGCGACAGAATTGGCCAAGTGACAGGTTTGGCATGGACTGAAGTCGGTGGTGACTTACTGACTATCGAATGTGCTTCAATGCCAGGTAAAGGTAAGCTGTCATTTACAGGCTCTTTGGGTGATGTAATGCAAGAGTCGATTCAGGCAGCTATGACGGTTGTGCGTAGTCGTACTGATAAACTGCGCATTAATGAAGACTTTTATGAGAAACGTGATATTCACGTACACGTGCCAGAAGGTGCAACACCAAAAGATGGGCCGAGTGCTGGTATTGCTATGGTCACTGCTTTAGTTTCTAGCCTTACAGGTAACCCAGTTCGTTCTGATGTGGCTATGACAGGTGAGATCACTTTACGTGGTGAAGTACTGCCTATCGGTGGTTTAAAAGAAAAGCTTCTGGCAGCGCACCGTGGTGGTATTAAAACCGTTGTTATTCCAAAAGTGAATGAAAGAGACTTGAAAGAGATTCCTCAGAATGTGCTTGAAGGCTTAGAAATTCACCCAGTTTCTTGGATTGACGAGGTGTTATCACTGGCTTTAGCTGAACCAATCGAGTCATTTTCTGTTGAAACTCAGAAAAAAGTCGAAAATAGCTAAAAAAGTGCTGTAAAGGGCTTTTCAAATCACATTGGTGTGATAAGTTAGGCTCTGATTCAAGCCTAGGCCTTATGTGGCTTAGGCTTACAAAGATTTTAAGAATTAGAAAGTAGTTCACTTTCTAGTAGTAATAACAAAAAGTGGTAGTTATCAAAAAATGCTCTCGCTTTTGATAATAACAATGTAAGAGGATGATATTGTGAATAAATCTCAATTAATCGATCAAATCGCAGCTGATGCTGACATCTCTAAAGCAGCGGCAGGTCGTGCGCTAGATTCATTCATCGAGTCAGTTACTGGTGCGTTAAAAGATGGCGATTCTGTAGCATTAGTTGGTTTCGGTACTTTTTCTGTACGTGAGCGTGCTGCACGTTCAGGCCGTAACCCACAGACTGGTGAAACTATCCAAATCGCAGCTGCGAACATTCCTTCTTTCAAAGCGGGTAAAGCACTGAAAGACGCAGTAAACTAATTAAATTAGTGACGAGGCTTTACACTGATTCACGTTTATAACGCTAAGTCAGTCTCGTGTAGCTTCAAGTAAAAAAGCGTATCTGTTAAGATACGCTTTTTTTACAATAGCTAAAAATCAAAGCGCGTGCGTGCTTTGGCTTAGATAAGAGAAACAACAATGCTAGAAAAGATCAGAGAAGGCTCACAGGGCCTTGCAGCCAAAATTATCCTTGGCTTAGTTATCCTGTCTTTTGCGTTAGCAGGGATAGGTGGTTACCTAGGTCAAACCACAGAGCAACCTGTCGCAGAAGTTAATGGAATTCAGATTAGTCAAACTGAGTTCTCACGTGCTTTTGAAAATGAGCGTGCACGTCTTGAACAACAGTTTGGTGAATACTTTGCGCAAATCGCTGCAGACCCAAATTATATGGCACAGATCCGCAATGGCGTAATTGACCGTTTGGTGCAGCAAGAACTACAAAACCAACTTGCACTTCAGTTAGGTCTACGTGTTAGTGACGAGCAAGTGAAGCAAGCGATTGTTGAAATGCCTTATTTCCAAGTCGCAGGTCAGTTTAATAATGACGCTTACCTTCGTGCGATCCGTCAGATGAATTTCCAGCCAGACACATTCAGAGAGTTCCTACGTGAAGAAATGACACGTACACAACTGGTTTCTGCCGTTGCAGGCTCTGATTTTGTGTTACCAAGTGAATTACAGCAAACAGCTGCACTGCAGCAACAAACACGAAACATCGATTATGTGGTTCTGACAAAAGAGAAAATGAAGTCTCAAGTGTCAGTATCTGACGAAGAAGTGAATGATTATTATCAGCTTAATCAGCAACAATTTATGGCGCCAGAGCAAGTTGCTGTTCAGTATTTAGAGTTAAAAGCTGATGATATTACTTTAGATACGCCAGTGACTGATGAAGATGTGCGCGCTTACTATGAAGAAAGTAAGTCACAGTATTTAGAAGAAGAAAAGCGTCGTGTTGCGCACATTCTTATCGATAACAGCGAAGATGATGCTGCAGCAGAAGAAAAAGCTAACGCTATCTTAGCAGAATTAAAAGCAGGCGCAGACTTTGCTACCTTAGCTGAAGAAAAGTCTGATGACATCGTCAGTGCTGAACTTGGCGGTGACCTTGATTGGATTGAACGTGATGTGATGGAACCTGCCTTTGAAGAAGCTGCATTTGCACTGGCAAACATCGGTGATTTTACAGACGTTGTTGCAACTGAGTTTGGTTACCACATTATTAAATTAACTGATTTACAAGCGCAAGTTGAGAAGCCATTTGAAGAAGTTGCCGCTGAACTAAGAGCTGAACTTGAAAAGAATGCGAAGCTAGATGTGTTCTATCAAAAGCAAACAGAAGTGGCTGAGCTTGCGTTCGAAGTTGCTGATACTTTAGAAGATGCATCACTTGCTGCAGGTGTTGAGTTGAAAACAACTGAACTAGTTAGTCGTATGATGTTACCTGCACCTTTAAATTCACCAGCTGTTTCAACAACTATCTTTACACCAGAGTTACTTGAAGACAAAGTGAACTCTGAAGTATTAGAAGTGGCACCTGAGCATTTTGTGGTTGTACGTGTAACAGAGCACGTTGCTGCTGCAACTAAGCCGCTTGAAGCAGTAAAAGAACAAATTGTATCGACTTTAACAAACGAAAAAGCATCATCGTTACTTGCTGAATATTCAGAAAACTTATTTACTGAATTTAAAGCAGGCAAAGCGTTACAAGAGATTGCGACAGCAGAAGCGACTGAGGTTAGCACTGAGACAGCTCTGCAACGTCAATCTTACTCTGTTGCGCCTGCGATCGTGAAAGAGGTATTTGCTTTACCTCACCCATTGGAAGGCGGTAAAGTTGAAAGCTTAGTCACTTTAAATAATGGTGATGTAGCACTTGTTCAATTAAACTCAGTAACAACCCCTGACATTACGGCTGAACTAGATGCGCAGCAAAAGCAGGGTATTACCATGTCGGCGATAAATAAAAACTATTTAGCGTTTGTTTCTGCTCTTGAATCAAAAGCTGAGGTGGTTCGTCCAACAGTTCAAGTTACTGAAGAAAACTAAGTAAATATTTTATGAACAGAAAAGCGCCTTTATGGCGCTTTTTTTATTTTAATTTACAAAACAATAGCAAGTTTGCCGGGTTTTTGTACGCTTCATTATTGACATAAATCCCCATTGCTCTATGGTTAGAGTAATATCTACAAACAATAAATACTCAGGGAGCTGGGAACATGGCAATCGAAATCAACTTTGAACTATCAGATGCAGATTTAGCGCATTTTAAGAGCATGATGGACAAAGTTATCAGTAAAACTTCACACTATTCAGAAAGCGAAATCTTAACCAAAGCGCAACAGCTAGTTGATGAGATGGAAAAGAGTGAACTGCCAGAATTTGTTCGCACAAGAATGGCGTCTTTGGCGACGTTAATTGATGCAGTTCAAGATACAGAATGGCAGATCCCAGAAGAAGAAAGAAAAGACATTATCGCTTCGCTAGCATACTTCAGCGAGCCTGAAGATGTAGTACCTGATCATATTCCTGGTCTAGGTTATATCGATGATGCGATTATGATTGAACTTGTTTTACAAGATATGTCTTTAGATCTTAAAGCATACTCAGAATTCTGTAGCTTCAGAGCAACAGAAGAATCTCGCCGTGGTGAAGATGCAAAAGTTGATCGTGAAAGCTGGTTAGCAGGTACGCGTGCACAGATCCGCTCTAACATGCGCCGTCAACGTCAAGGCCGTAAATCTCGCCTATTTTCTCGTATCATGTAATTCTGTTTATTTAATAACAGATATGAATTTCGAAAAGGCTGCTTACACGTTAAGCAGCCTTTTCATTACCTTAGATTTGGGTTGAGCAAATACCTGAGCGGTTTTTCCGTATTCAACCACCTTGCCTTTGTTAAGTACCAACAAGCTATCACTCATGTGTTTGACTAAGCTTAAATGATGTGTGATCAAAACATAGCTCAAGCCAGTTTCTCTCTGTAATGCTAACAAGAGATTCACTGTTTGCGCCCTAACAGATGGGTCAAGCGACGATAAGGCTTCATCGAGTACCAAAACCTTAGGATCCAAAATAAGTGCTCTAGCAAGCGCAACACGCTGTAACTGTCCACCACTAAACATGTGTGGATAGTAATGGTAGTGCTCCTCAAGCAAACCAACCCGAATTAAAACATGGGCGATTTTTTTATCTCTTTGTTTGTGAGTTAACTCTGTGTTGTAACTCAGGCAGTCATCGAGTATTTCACCTATCGTAAGACCTGGGTTGAGAGAGCGGGTTGGATCTTGGAAAATCATACGAATATGACGACAGTGATCTTGTCTAACGCCATCGTCTTCTATGGTTGTCCCATTTAGTAAAATTTGTCCTGTTTCGGCCTGCTCTGCACCGGCTAATAGTTTTGCCAAAGTGCTTTTACCTGCGCCAGTCTCACCTATAACGGCGATGGTTTCACCTTTACCTAAGCAAAAGGATATATCGGTTAATACCGGTACATTTTTTCTTTTTAATAAACCGACTCTAACGCGATAGGTTTTGTGCAAAGACTGAACTTTTAAGATGGGTTGCATTTTTTATCTTCCTTCAACAAAGGGAAGTGACAAGCATAAGTATGGCCATGTGATTTTTTTTGCTTGGGTGTGACTACACATTGCTTTTGCGCTTGTGGACACCTAGGCCCTAAGCGGCAGCCTATGGGTAAATGCTGCAATGGTGGGATAGTGCCTTTAAGCGCATAAAAACTTTCTTTATGGGCAAGACCCTGCGCGTAATCTGGCAAGCTTTTTACTAAGGCTTGTGTGTAAGGGTGTAGCGGGGTATTAAATACTTTCTCTGTGGGCCCTGCCTCAACCATCTGACCACAGTACAATACATGCATAGCATGTGACCAAGTAGTGATTTCTTCGAGTTCATGAGAGATCATCAATACAGACATATTTTTGAGCTGATTTAGGCTTTTTAATAGTCTAAAAACCTGTGCTCTTGTGGTACTTTCAAGTGCTGTAGTCGGTTCATCAGCAATTAACAGCTTTGGGTTTCGAGCAATGGCCATGGCTATCATGACTTTTTGGCAGATCCCTTCTGAAAGCTCATGAGGGTAACTATCAGCCACACGCTTATCGTCTCTTATTCCCACTTTGTGAAGAAGCGCTTTGACGCGCTTTTTTCTTAATTGCCTGCGTACTAAAAAGTTACCACTTAGTGATTCTTCGGGAATTGATTCAGAAACTTGCTCAAATACTTTTGCTGTTGGGTCAAGGCTTCTACTCGGCTCTTGATAGATCATCGCAATATCTTGGCTGACTAGTTTACGGCGCTTTTCAGGCGGCAAGCGCATTAAGTCGACTCCTTGCCAATGCATCCTATCGGCTGTGACACGCCAGCGTTTATTTAAAACCCCGACAATGGCTTTTGCGATTAAGCTTTTGCCAGAGCCTGACTCGCCAACCAATGCATGCACTTCGCCTTCTTTTAGGCTCAAATTCACTTTATCAACTGCGCGAATAACGCCATTTTCTGTAGGCAGTTCTATGGTTAAGTTTTTGATGTCGAGTAAATGCATCAGTCAGCCTTACGATCTTTCAATACTTGTCTCAAACCATCACCTACAAGGTTCGTTGATAAAACAGCGATAAATAATAGTACACCAGGCAAACCTACAGTCCATGGCGCTAGGTAGATTAGACCGAGGTTTTCAGCCAAAATAGCGCCCCATTCAGTCGTCGGTGGCTGAGCCCCTAATTTGAGAAACCCCAGTGCTGCAATGTCCAAGATAGCCGTTGAAAGTGCCATGGTGAAAATAACCACAATATGCTCGTAAATATTAGGAAATACGCCTCGAACCAGTATTTTCCATTTACTGGCGCCATCTAAGCGAAAGGCACTGATGTAATCTTTACTCAGCTCTTCTACCACTAAGTTTCTGATTGAATGCACGTATTGAGGAAGCAGAGCTAAAATGATCGCCCACACCGTATTGAGCAAGCCGGGCCCTAAGATAGCGATGATAATAATGGCTAATAACAACGAGGGAATAGATAAAGTAATGTCGAGTAAATGATTAAAAAAGCTCGAGCGAATGCCTTTACTCATACCAGCTAGCGAGCCAATGATGACACCTAAAGCTGTGGTGATTAAAGCTGCAATGATAGATAAACCAAAGGTAAACGTTGCCCCATTCATAAGTCTAGACAGAATATCTCGGCCAAGGTCATCTGTGCCGAGTATAAATCTTACATCACCAGCATCATGCCATGAAGGCGGGAGTAAGAGTGCATCAGCATGTTGCTGATTTATGCTGTAAGGCGAAATAAGTGGCGCGAATAGCGCTAATAAAGTAAGTGCAATAAAAATCCACAAGCCAACAAGCGCAGGGTGGTTAGCCTTGAACTTCTTCCATAAACGAGAAAGTGGCGAGCGGTTCGACTCTTCACTAAATAATTTAAATTTTGCCATGCGCTTGATTCCGAGAAATAGGGTTTAACACGGTATGGCTAAATTCAGCAAACATATTGGCGAAAATAACAAACACAGACACAGCTAATAAACCACCTTGGATCGCTGGGTAATCTCGTTGATAAATACTTTCAATCAACCAGCGACCAACACCTGGCCAAGAGAATATCACCTCGGTGATCATGGCAAGTGTCAACAAAGTACTAAACTGCAGACCGATTTGCTTAATCACAGGCAAAAGTGCATTTCTAAGCGCATGATGCAAAATCAATTGACGACGGTTTAAGCCTTTAGCGCGAGCAGTTTTAATGTAGTTTTGTTCAAGTACATTGAGCATTGAGTCGCGAGTAAATCGAATTAACACAGTGGTCGGATACATAGCGAGTACAATGGTTGGCAATGCCAAATGCTTTAATGCATCAATGAATGCAAGACCACCGTATGGAAAGCCCTGCGCAATAATATCGATTAAAATAAAGTGGCTATAAGGGTCAATTTCATAGAGTAGGCCAATTCGCCCAGACATGGGAAATAAACCCAATCCTAAGCAAAATACCATAATCAACAATAAAGCTAACCAGAAAATGGGAATAGAAAAGCCCATTAAAGTGAAGGAGTTAATGACTTTATCTGGCCAGCGTTTATGGAATACTGCGGCAATGATACCTGATGGAATACCAAACACAATTGCAACAACAAGTGCATATACACATAGTTCAATCGTGGCAGGAAAGAGCAACAAAATATGTTCAAAAACGGGTTGTCCAGATGAAAGGGAGTAGCCCCAATCACCATCAACAATACGGCCAAGAAACGCACCATACTGTACAATGATGTTTTCTTCTAACAGGTACTTATCGGCCAACGCTTGTGACTGAGCATAACTACTATTTACTTGGCCACTGAAGTTAGTAAGCACATCGCCCGGAAACAAATAATTCAAAGAAAAGGTAAATGCAGTCAGAGTGAGCAGCATGAATAGTAAAAGGCTAAGTCGTCTGAATAAATACTCGCGCATTACTGTTTCCTTGCATTTGCTAAAGAGATCCCACCGAATGGCTTCAGGTCGATCCCTTTAACCTCTTTGCTTGAAGCCTGAAAGCGCATGCCGTGAGCAATTGGCACAAGCGGGAGCTGGTCAATGATCATGGCTTGTGCTTGGGCATAAAACGCTTTTCTTTCTTCGATATCTGTTGTGTCGAGCGCTTTAGTTAGTAGTAAGTCAAATTCTGGATTACACCAATTCGCTGGGTTTTTATCACTGAAAGTTGCTGTACAGCTCAATAGTGGACTAAAAAAGTTATCAGGGTCAGGTGTATCAGCAACCCAGCCAAGTAGTACACTGTCATGCTCATGTTTGCCAATACGTTCAATAAATGTATTCCACTCGTACTCAACTATTTTCGCTGTCACGCCAATTTGTTTTAAATCGCTCTGAATAAGCTCTGCCATTTTACGGGCATTGGGATTGTAAATTCTCGATACCGGCATTGCCCAAATTGTCATTTCAAAGCCTTCTTCGTAACCAGCCATATCAAGATATTTTCTTGCTAAGGTCGGGTTATAGGTTGGCATACTCTCTTGTTCAGCAAACGCCCAAGAAGCCGGTGGCAAATAAGATTTGGCAATTTGGCCATTACCATAAAAAACAGCTTGTAGAATTTTATTAAAATCAACTGAGTGAGCGAGTGCCTTACGGACAAGAGAATTATCAAAAGGCTCTTTTTCGGTATTGAATGCCCAATAGCCAATATTTAGGTTTTCAGCTTTTTCTACGGTTATATCAGCACGTTTACTTAAAACTGCCAATTGTGAAGCACTAGGATGCGCGGTGACATCACATTCTTTCGTTAACATCTTGGCAATGCGGCTGGTGTTATTGGTTGTGATATCGAACACCAATTGCGTCATAGCAACTGGGTGTTTCCAATAGGTTTCATTCTTATGATAACGGACCAAATTATCTCGAAGGTATTGCTTATACTTATAGGGACCTGTGCCTATCGGTTTATTATCAAACTGAGATTTATTTTCAGCGGCAGCAAGAATGTCTGCGTACTCTTTAGAGGTAATCACGGCAAAGTCAGTTGCTAAGTTTGATAAAAAGCTGCTTTCAGCATTAAACAGTTTAAACTGCACTGTGTAATCATCGACTTTGATAATCTCTTGTATCAGTTGATCTAAACCGACACTTTGAAAATAGGGGTAAGTCGCGTCGCCAACAAAGTGATAGGGGTTATACACATTGAATAAGCGGTCAAAAGAAAACACCACGTCATCGGCGGTCATTTCTCGACTAGGTTTGAAGTAATCAGTGTGATGAAACTGCACGCCTTTTCGTAAATAAAAGGTGATGGTTGTGCCATCATCAGACACTCCCCAAGCTTCTGCAAGCTCAGGTTTAAACTCTGCAGTGTCAGGATCGATACTGATTAAGCGGTCATACAGCTGGTTTGCAATGAGATCTATGGTCGACCCGGTCGTTGTGACTTGCGGATTAAATGTCATAGGGTTGGCTTCAGCACAATAAACTAACCCTTGGTTTTTCTCATTTAACTTCACATTGGGCGCATCAATGCAGCCTAATAGCAAAGTACACAGCGTGCCCAGCAGCAGTATTCGCACGATTTACGCCTCTTGTTTCTGATCTAACAGATTGTATTTTTTCAGATAACCTCTCAATTGATGATACGTTAAACTGAGCATTTGTGCAGTCTTCTTTTGGTTAAATTGACTATGTTCTAACGCTTTTTTCAGCAGTTCAATTTCATAGTCGTTTGACAGTGTTTTTAAATCGCACGGAAATGAAAAATTATTCTCAGCGTGTTTAGTCTGCTCAATAACTGTAGCCGTGGAGACTTCAGCCGCTGCTGGGGTTATGACTTCAGTGGCGCGTTCAATATTTGTAGGTGCTTTTATACGCTGAGCAGGACGATATGGGCTTTCAAATGGGTCGAATATAATTTCATGAACAGGCAGATGCTCGCTACCATGTCGATATAAGCTTCGTTCAACCACATTTTTTAATTCACGGATGTTGCCCGGCCAATCGTACTCTAATAGCTTGTCCATGGCTTTTTTGGTAAAGCCACTGAACAGTGCCCAATCAAGATCTCTGGCCATGTTTATGGCAAATTGCTCTGCCAGTAAGACGATGTCCTCCCTTCTTGCACGAAGAGGCGGCAGCGTGATGACATCAAATGCGAGGCGGTCTAATAAATCGTGACGAAATTCACCATTATCAGCTAATGTGGGTAGATCTTCATTGGTTGCGCACACTAATCGTGTATCTACTTTTACGGTACTTTTACCACCGACACGTTCAAACTCACCATATTCAATAACACGCAGAAGCTTTTCTTGAACCATGGCTGAGGTGTTTGCTAGTTCATCTAAAAATAATGTACCGCCATTTGCACGCTCGAATCGGCCTTCATGACGTTTACTTGCGCCGGTAAAGGCGCCACTTTCATGACCAAACAACTCACTTTCAAGTAAGTTCTCATTAAGGGCTGCACAGTTTAACTTAACGTAGTTCTGATCCCATCGTTCGGATAGATAATGAAGGCGGGCTGCAATAAGTTCTTTACCTGTTCCTCGCTCACCGATAATTAATACGGGTTTGTCTAGTGGAGCAAGTTGTGAAACCTTGTCTAGCACAGCTAAAAAGCTGTCTGATTGGCCAAGTAAATTATCCTGTTGGCGAAACTGACTCATATTGCCTAACTCTTAGTTATTTTTGCTAACTATTAGTGTATTTTAAAAAAAGGTTGAAAAAAAGGAGTTTTTGAAATTTAATAAGCTACTGATTTTTATTGTTTTTATTTGCTGTGAAAGTTGGCAAGCAATTTGATACTACTTACTCAGTTAAATTAATTGAGTAACCGAAGAGGTAAAGATTATGGGAATTTTCTCACGTTTTGCAGACATTGTTAATTCAAATATCAATGCCATCCTTGATAAAGCAGAAGATCCAGAAAAAATGGTTCGCCTCATCATTCAAGAAATGGAAGACACATTAGTAGAGGTTCGCTCTACTTCAGCTAAAACATTGGCTGAGAAGAAAGAATTAGCACGTCGTGTTGAGCAACTAAATCAAGAAGCGCAACAATGGCAAGAAAAGGCTGAGCTAGCACTGGTTAAAGATCGTGAAGACTTAGCACGTGCAGCACTACTTGAAAGGCAAAAGTCATCAGATGCGGCAGCGAGTGTTGAAAAAGAGCTTGAGCATGTAGAGTCTCATATTGAGAAATTACAGCAAGAAGTTGCCACACTTCAAGATAAGCTAGCCGATGCGAAAGCAAGACAAAAAGCCATTGTACTGCGCCAGCGTTCAGCTGAGTCTCGTTTAGAAGTGAAAAAGGCATTAGACAGCTCAAAAGTTGAAGATGCACTTAATCGTTTCGAACGATACGAAAGCAAGATCGATGGACTAGAATCACAAGTAGAAGCTTATGATTTAGGTAAAAAGTCATTATCGGATGAAATTGCTGATTTACAAAAAAATGAGCAAGTTGATGACGAGCTAGCGGCTTTAAAGAAAAAGCTAGCAAACAAAGAATAAAAGTTAATAAGTGCCTGCCTAGGCAGGCACTGACACAACAGGTTGAGTTATAGGAGTATTGATGATGGATTTAGAAGTTTTAGTTGCCCCGATTATTATTTTTATGGTGATTGTTGCCCCACTTTGGCTCATTCTTCACTATCGCAGTAAGAAGCAAGTAAGCCAAGGTTTAAGCGAGCACGAACACCGCCAACTGTTAGAGCTGGCTAATAAAGCGGAGAAAATGGCTGAACGCGTTGAGACCCTTGAAGCATTGTTAGATCAGGAGTCACCACAGTGGAGACGTAAGGTATGAACAATCTAAAGAAAGAACTATATCGAGATCCAAAACGTGGAAAAATAGCAGGCGTATGTGCAGGTCTAAGTGATTACTTCAATATGGAATTGTGGCTGGTTCGCATCCTGTTTATCACAGCTGTATTGTTATCTGGTGGTCCTTTATTTGTTGTTGTGTATATAGCCTGTTGGTTTATTCTCGATAAAAAAGAACCGAGCATGTCACAAAATGCGGGTAAATTTGATGAGATTGATCCAATATCAGTGAAATTTAAAGTATGGCAAAAAGGTGAGCCACCTCGTCAGGCGCTGTTTGACTTAAAAGATCGCTTAACCCGTTTAGACGGTCGTATTCAAAATATGGAAACTTATGTGACATCAAGTGAGTTTACTGTGTCACGTGAAATCAATAAGCTGTAATACCAATTGCATTCAAGCTTTGTTCGCTTATAGCGACAAATAAAAGTTAAAGGACTATCTAGTTCGTTAGAATGGACACTTAATCAATAAAATTGGTATATCCATCATCTTCAAGCGAGTGCGGCTAAATTTTAGTGTAGGCCGCACGCTTTCTTTAACAGGGAGTGACACTGTTATAATGAGTCCGAATTTATTCAGCCACGCGAACCTTGATAAACTCAAACAAAAAGCCCAAAAGACCCTTCATCGTAGCCTAGATCAGCATGTAAAGCTGGCCGTTACAGGCTTAAGTGGCAGCGGCAAGACGGCATTTATAACAGCGCTTGTAAAACATTTAACCACACAAACCAACAAACAGAATTTACCTTTTTTTGATGTCGTGAAGGATGACCGTCTGATCGCAGCCAAACAAGTGCCACAATCAGCATTAGACATTCCCACTTTTGATTACCCTAGTGCCATTAATTGCTTACTTAATTCTGACCCCAGTTGGCCAGAATCGACAAAGCGTATTAATACCTTAACGATTGCTATTCGATACGAAACCAAACATGGCTTAAAGCAGCATGTGTCGCCACAAAGTACCCTCTATTTAGAACTGATTGATTATCCGGGAGAGTGGTTAATTGATTTACCTATGCTTGAGCAAGATTATGCAAGCTGGAGTGAGTCAATGCTCAGCTTGTTTGAAAAGCCAGAGTACAGCGAATATGCGCGGCCATTTCTAACTGAGCTCGAACAATTCAATAGTGAAAAAAATATTGATGAGCAAGTGCTTAAGCAGTTGTCTAATCTCTACACGCAAGTGTTAAAGCAGTTAAAAGCACAGACGCAACTTGCTTATCTACAACCAGGAAGACAATTGATCCCTGGTGATTTAGAAGATGCCCCCATCTTGTTGTTCTTCCCGTGCCGTGAGAGTAACGACAAAGAAAATAGTCAATATAGCCATTTAGCAAGCCGTTTTGAGGCGTATAAAAAGCAAGTTATCACGCCTTTTTATAAAAACTATTTTTGTGAATTTGACCGTCAGTTGGTACTTGTCGATGTGATGAGTGCCTTAAATGATGGCCCGCAGTCTTTGCTTGAACAAAAACATACGCTGCAAGCGGTCTTGCAATCATTTAATTACGGCCGCTCTAATTTAATTAAGCGCTTGTTCTCGCCAAAAATTGATAAAGTGCTTTTTGCTGCGAATAAGTGCGACCATGTGAATGGCACTCAGCAAGTGGCCATAGCGCAGTTATTGCATGATTTGGTAGGTGAGCAAGCCAACGATATGCGTTTTAATGGCGTGCAGATTGAAACAATGGCGATGTCATCAGTGCAAAGCACTTTGGCGAAGCGTATAAAAGAAGGCGACAAAGCCTTAGACTGCATCTATGGCAAGCCACTCAATGAAGATGAATGGCTTACTTATTTGCCGCCAGAACCGCCAAACCACTTTATTACTCAAAGTCAGTGGCCAGCTCATGGCTTCGAGTTTATTTCATTTGCGCCATTACCAAGCGCCAAAGGCGAGTTAACTCATACCCGTTTAGATCATGCTCTACAGTTTTTAATTGGAGATAAATTGCAATGACAGACAATCAATCAGCTCAATTAAAACCGGGTAGACGAATTAATGTCGGTGATGTCGGCGAAACCCAAAAAGAGTTAGAAACAGGCAAGCGCTTTGAAATAGTCGAAGAGCTAGACGTTATTGATGAAAGCAGTGAGTTTGAACAAGAGTTAGAACCCGTATTTAAACCTAAAACCAGTCGCTTCAATTTCAAAAGCATTTTCGTCATTAGCTTATTGTTATTAATCGCTGTTGAAACGGGTTATACCATCATTGAGGCAATGCAAGAGTCTATATTGCTAGCAGGGCTTTATGGCTTTGTGCTGACTACTGCTTTATTAGTGCTGAGCAAATTCTTATTCAAGGAAGCGGTTTCATTAAAAGCGCTAAAACAGCAAAACCTGCGCCAAAATGATGCGCTTCGGTTAATGAGTAGCACACAAATTGGTGAAGCAGAAACCTGGTTGCAGCCGTTATTAAAACAGCATACCGACTCAGAAATAAAAGAATTTAAAGCCTGCCTAAAACCGCACCATACTGACAAAGAAGTTTTACACTTGTATCAAACAACCTTACTGGTCAGTAAAGATGAGCAGGCAAAAACAATTATTAACCAACATGCAAAAACATCTGCGCTTTTAGTGTCTCTCAGTCCGATGGCATTACTTGATATGCTTTCGGTGCTGTGGCGTGGTATCAGCTTGATTGAAAAGATAAGCCAACACTACGGTATCAAGCTGGCGTATCGCAGTCGCATCATGTTGTACAAACAGTTGGTTAAACAGATGTTGTTTGCTGGTGCGTCCGAATTGGTATCTGACTTAGCGGCGACCAGCTTGGGGGCTGAGTTGCTGGGTAAGTTGTCAGCGCGAGCTGCACAAGGCCTCAGTGCAGGCGTGTTTACAGCGCGCTTAGGCTACAAAACCATGGAGTTATGTCGACCGCTGCCTAAGCTAGAGCAAAAGCAATCCTTATTAGGGCAATCAGCACAAGGTATTTTATCTGCTTTATTAGAGCGTACCAAAACGTCTAAAAATGATTAAACTGACAACTTAACTGTACGATTTTTAGAGGGTTTTGCTCGTCTAGCCGTCTTAACATCTGGCTTGCTTGTGGAATTTTACTTGCTGGATTATTTATTAGTTCATCAACAGACTAATAATAAATTCATAGGCAATAAAATGACGAAGTATCATGACAACACCAATTGCATCCATAGTCCTGTCCATTTTGACGACCCACATGGCGCGTTAACCGCGCCACTATACCAAACATCTACTTTTCAATTTAAAGACGCGGCTCAAGGTGCGGCGCGCTTTGCAGGTGAAGAAGCGGGTTACATTTATACGCGCCTTGGCAACCCGACCACACGTGAGCTTGAACAAAAGCTAGCACAGCTTGAAGAGATGGAAGACGCCGCAGCAACCGCAACAGGTATGGGCGCGGTATCAGCTTCTGTACTGAGCTTTTTAGAACAAGGCGATCATCTAATTGCATCTAGCGCATTATATGGTTGTAGTTTTGCGCTGTTTTCTCACATGCTGCCTAAGTGGGGCATTGAAGTATCATTTGTAGATATGACCAACGAAGCAGAGCTTTATGACGCTGTAAAAGCAAACACCAAAATGGTATTTGCTGAAACTCCGATCAACCCAAATATGACGGTGATTGATTTAGCGATGCTAGGTCAGTTTGCTAAAAAGCACAGTTTGATCAGCGTGGTGGATAACACCTTTATGACACCGCTACTGCAAAAGCCAAAACATTTTGGCATAGATATCGTGATCCACAGTGCAACTAAATACCTTAATGGTCATGGTGATGTCGTCGCAGGTGCAGTATGTGGTTCGCAAGAACACATAGAGCTGATAAAGCTTACGGTATTAAAAGACATAGGTGCGACCATTAGTCCGCATGATGCTTGGTTGATTAACCGAGGCTTAAAAACACTGGCTGTGCGTGTTGAAAGGCACTGCCAAAGTGCACAAAAAGTCGCTGAGTTCTTAAATGCGCACTCTAAAGTCAGTGAAGTGTATTACCCTGGTTTACCTTCTCACCCGGGTTACAAATTCTTAGGCGAGCAAATGAAAGGGGCTGGTGGCGTTATTGCCTTTGAGATCGATGGCACCCTAGAGCAAGGTGAGCGTTTTATTAACGCGACTGAACTTTGTACGTTAGCGGTCAGTTTGGGCGACCCAGAAACACTTATTCAGCATCCTGCCTCAATGACACACTCGCCGTATACCAAAGAAGAGCGTGAAGCCGCGGGTATTTCAGATGGTTTGATCCGAATTTCTGTTGGTTTAGAAGATGTTAACGACATCATTGCTGACCTAGAACAGGCATTTAAGCAAATCTAGTGTAATTATAAATGCACAAAAGGGGCTCTAAAGTCCCTTTTTTGTGTGTGGTGTTTTGTTTTGTGTACAGCGCTGTAAACTAAAGGTTCCAAAAAATCGAGTTTTCAGGATTCCTTGAAACATCTCATCTATTAATCTTTTGCTTACTTTTCCCTAGTATCAAGTCAACAAGTTGAAGCGCTCAAGCTGGGGCAAGAGCGAACTAACAGCGAAGGTTATTATGGCTAAAGCAAGTAAATATGTATCAAAGCAACCTGATGCAAATGGCATCATCGCTTGGACCGAAGAAGAAAATAAAATATGGTCTGAGTTGGTTGCACGTCAATTAAAGTGCATTGAAGGCAAAGCATGTAACGAGTACATGGAAGGCCTTGAGAAAATAAACTTACCACACGATCGTATTCCTCAGCTTCATGAGTTAAACGAAGCGCTTGGTCGTGAAACAGGTTGGCAAGTAGAGCCTGTACCTGCACTGATTGATTTTGATGAATTCTTCAGATTATTGGCGAACAAAAAGTTCCCGGTAGCAACATTTATTCGCTCTCGTGAAGAGTTCGATTACCTGCAAGAACCAGATATCTTCCATGAGATTTTTGGTCACTGCGCCATGCTAACAAACCCTGCATTTGCTGAGTTTACGCACAAGTATGGTCAATTAGGTTATGCTGCTGAGAAAAAAGACCGTGTATATCTAGCACGCTTGTATTGGTTTACGGTTGAATTTGGTTTAATGCAAACTGAAGACGGCTTACGTATCTATGGCGGTGGTGTGCTTTCAAGCCCGGGAGAAACGCAGTATGTTTACTCTGATACGCCAGAAATCAACAAACTAGAAGTGCTAGATGTACTGCGTACGCCATACCGCATTGATATTATGCAGCCGCTGTACTACACAATTAATTCAATTAATGACTTATTCGATATCTCACAAATGGATATCATGGCGTTGGTACAAGAAGCAAAAGAATTAGGCTTATTTGAGCCAAAGTTTCCCCCTAAAGAAAAATTAGCAAGTTAAGGATTTTGTAATGTCTGATTTAAGTGCACAAAAATGTGAAGCGTGTCGTGCGGATGCGCCTAAAGTGTCAGATGAAGAGTTAGCAGTATTAATTAAGCAGATCCCTGATTGGGTTCCAGAAGTGCGTGATGGCATCATGCAACTTGAGCGTGTATTCAAGTTCAAAAACTTCAAGCAGGCATTAGAGTTCACTAACAAAGTGGGCGACATGGCTGAAGAAGAAGGTCATCACCCTGGTCTTCTAACAGAGTGGGGCAAAGTGACAATCACTTGGTGGAGCCACTCTATCAAAGGCCTGCATAAGAATGATTTTGTATGTGCAGCGAAAACAGACGACGTTTTCAACGCTCTATAAGACTTCAACATATCATTTAACCAAAGCGCCTTTTATGGGCGCTTTTTTTATGGCTGAAACTTAAACTCTGGCACTTAGCGCGCCATTGCTCTATCATAACTGTTAATTTATACAGTATATAAATCTAACAATGAAACTCTATATCGCTGAAAAACCGTCATTAGGCAGAGCCATTGCCAATGCGCTACCTAAACCTCATAAGAATAACGATGGCTTTATTGAAGCGGCGAACGGCGATATTGTTACTTGGTGTATAGGCCATTTATTAGAGCAAGCTGAGCCTGAGGCGTACGACCCTAAATTTAAAAAATGGGCGATTGCCGATCTGCCAATCGTGCCAGAGCAATGGCAGCTAGTAGCAAAAAGTAAAACCAAAAAACAGTTTAATACCGTTAAAAAGTTAATTAAGTCGGCTAAAACCATTGTTAACGCGGGCGATCCAGATAGAGAAGGACAGCTTTTAATAGATGAAATGATTAACTTTTGTGGCGCCACTAAATCACAAAAAGAGCAAACACTCCGCTGTCTAATAAGCGATTTAAATCCCTCTGCAGTTAAGCAAGCCATCAATAACTTAAAACCTAACCTCGATTTTTTATCGCTGTCGGTTTCAGCGCTGTCTCGCGCTCGTGCCGACTGGCTTTATGGTATTAATATGACACGCATGAGTACCATCAAAGGGCAGCAAGCGGGTTATCAAGGTGTGTTATCCATTGGTCGAGTGCAGACGCCGGTATTGGGTTTGGTTGTATACCGTGATTGGGAAATTGCCAATTTTGTTTCAAAACCGTTTTATGAAGTCGAAGCGCAGTTAAACACCCAAGCAGGTGCAAGTTACATAGGTAAATGGCAACCAAGCGAAGCCTGTCAGCCTTATATGGATGAAGAAAGTAGAGTACTTGTTAAAGGCTTAGCTGAAAATGTGGCGAGCAGAGTTAAAAACCAACCGGGTGAAGTGAGCAAAGATAAAAGCACTCAAAGTAAAAAGTCGCGCCCTTTGCCGCATAGTTTATCGACTCTACAAATAGAAGCGGCCAAAGTATTTGGCATGAACGCCCAGTCGGTACTTGATACCTGTCAGAGTTTGTATGAGAGGCATAAGCTGATCACTTATCCCAGATCAGATTGCCGTTATTTGCCAAAAGACCATTACAAAGAGCGCAGCTCAGTAGTGGGCGCCATTGATGCCATTAGCGATAAACTAAGTGCTTTTACAGGCAAAGCGAATTTGGAGATAAAATCATCAGCTTGGAACGACAGCAAAGTCGGAGCGCACCATGCGATTATTCCGACCTCAAAAAAGTCGAGCGGCGCGCTGAATCAAAATGAGCAAAATGTGTATTACTTGATTGCAAGGCACTACTTAGCGCAATTTTTTGAGCCAAGCGTTTACGCTGAGCGAGAGATCCATACGCTTATTCAAGGTGGGCTATTTACCTCTAAATTTAAAAGCCTGATTGATAAAGGCTGGGAAGTCTTATTTAACAAGCAAGAAAAAGGAGAGGCTGAGCTTACTCAGTTGCCAATGCTGCAAAAAGGTGAGCAAGTGCAGTGCGTTGATGCACAGGTTATCGAAAAGCATACGTCGCCGCCAAAGCATTTCACCGATGCAACATTACTCGCTGCCATGACGGGGATAGCCCGGTATGTGACCGATCCAGAGATTAAAAAAATATTGAAAGAGACCGATGGCATCGGCACAGAAGCGACGCGTGCAGGGATCATTGAACTACTTTTTAAAAGACAATATTTACAACGTAAAGGCAAAGCCATTCACTCTACCGAAATTGGGCAAAGCGTGATAAAAGCGTTGCCAGAAAGTGTCGGGCGCCCTGATATGACCGCTGTTTGGGAGCAATCTCTTGAGCAGATCTATCAAAAGTCTCAATCGTATAATCAGTTTATGGGCTCAGTTGAAGTGCATTTAAATCGCTTATTACAAGACACACAAACTGCGAGTTTCCAAGGGTTAGCAGGTAAGGGCAAAGCCAGTTTTAATCGTTTTAAAAAGGGTAAGCGCAGTGTGAGTAAAGGTAAAAGCAGTGCTAAATCTCCTCGCGCTAAAAGCAAGGCTTGAAAAAGCGAGAAGAGTCGCAATATAGTGAATAATACATAGATTTAAGAAGTGAATTATGGACAACCAAATTCAATTAACACCTGAAAATATCCAGCAGGTTCTGGCTGAGCAAAGTGCCGATAAACTGGTTCTAATGACGTTCTTTAGTGCGCAGCAACCTGAGTGCATTGAACAAGCGAATATTTTGTCTGCGCTTGCACAAAGCTACAAAGAGCACTTACTCATTGCAACAGTAGATTGTGATACACAACAAGCGTTGGCATCTCAATTAGCACAGCAAGTAGGCCTTCAAGCGTTACCAACGATAGTGTTATTGAAAAATGGCGCGCCAGTTGGCGTATTACCAGGCCCTAAAAGCGATGCTGAAATTAAAGAGGCATTGGCTGAACACTTACCAAGCCCGGAAGTTTTATTACTTGAGCAAGCTAAGCAAGCGCTGGCAAATGACGATCAAAATGCGGCGTTTAACTATGCCAAGCAAGCCTATGCGATTGACCCAGAAAATACCCGTGTGAAACTGGTACTGGCTGATATCTGCATTCAAATTCAAAAGTTTGAAGATGGTCAGGCGTTACTGGATAGTGTTGTCGAAACTGAGCGCGATCCGTATTACCAAAATCTGCAAGCCAAATTAAATGCCGCACAAAGTGCACAGGAATCTCCAGAGATCATTGCTCTTACCGAGCAATTAGATGCGGACCCTGAAAACAAAGATTTAAAAGCACAACTCGCTGCGCTACTGGCTGAAGCAGGTAAGAAAGAGCAAGCGCTAGAGTTATTATTATCTGTGCTAAGAAAAGACTTAAATTTTGGTACTGCGAAAAAAGATTACCTAGATTTGATTGCGAGCCTACCAGATGGTGATGCTTTGGCAGGTGCATATCGTAGAAAGTTATACAGCTTATTATATTAATAGTAAGTATGGTTATGTATAAAAATGGCAGCTGATTTAGCTGCCATTTTTGTTTTAAGAGCCTGAATTAAAACCAGTACTACCAAATAGAGGGCGCGGTTGCAGCGATTTCACATCGCGTTTTTAAGTTATTGCACGAACCCGACATAAAGTCGGCGCTACCAAGTTATTGAGACGGCAGCGGTGATTTCACATCGCGTTTTTTATTCTAATTTTTAGACTTTAAACGTCAGTAACAAACCAGATATTTTGTTTGCGCTTTCTACCAACTTAGCTGCATCTTCCGCGACTTTATAACTCAGGGTTAAATTCTCACTGCCGTGATGGGTGATGGTGGTGATGCTGTCGTTAATCTCCACACTCACCATCTGTTGTTGCTCTGCTGCAGTTGAAATACCTTGCGCAGCATTGGCAATTTCACTGATCTGACCAAAAATCACTTCTAAGGCCTGTTGGCTGGTTTGGCTTGCATCGGCACAGTTTGATGCTCTGTCTTTGGTGCTCTGCATCACTTCTGACCATTTATACAAAGTATCTTGTATCTCTTTGATTGATGAGTAAATATGGCTGGTGGCACTTTGTGTACGAGATGATAGGGCACGAACTTCATCGGCAACCACAGCAAATCCTCGGCCATGCTCACCAGCTCTAGCAGCCTCAATCGCTGCATTCAGTGCCAATAAGTTAGTTTGCTCCGCAATACCTTCGATTTCAGTCATGACTTGGCCAATCTTATCGGCTTCCTGAGCCAATGAATTTGCTGTTTGCGCGGCTTCATCTACTTGCGTGGCAAGCGAGCTGACCATATCAACGTTTTCGAGCATGGTATTTTTAATTTCTAAACAATGATGCTGCGTACTATCGACTTTGTTGGCGGTATCGGCGGTATTGTTTGAAATTTCACCGATAGTTTGGCTCATTTGTGACATCGCTGCAGCCATTGAACGCAAGCGCTCACTTTGCGCTTCAATGCCTTTTTCTGTATCGGAAGACTTTTCATCAAGTCCGGTTGCGATATTTTTGAAAGTAGACGCAGAATCTTGCATACGGCCTAAAACTGTTCGAAGCTTGGCTTGCAGCATACCTAAATTAAATTCTGCGATAGAAAAAGGTGTCGCTTCGCAGTAAACGTAACGCGAGACTGAATCGAATTGCTGTTGCTGTAATTTGAGCTTGGCAGGCACCACAAGCAGTTCATCATAGTTAATGAACAAAATTGCCAGCATGGTGACAATAGCCGCAACACCGAGTTGCCAACCAGCAAAAACAAAGCAAGCAAGGGTAAGCAATAACGCAATAATCGTCGAAAGGCTCTGTCGCAGCGCAATCTGCTCACGCCAGTGCCAAACCTTTTTACCTTGATTTATTGCATCATAAAGCGATTGTGCCCTTTTTTTAAGTTGCTCAGAAGGTTTAACTCTCACCGATTGATAGCCAACGAGCTGGCCATGCTCAAAAATAGGCGTCACAAATGCATCTACCCAGTAATAGCGACCGTCTTTACAGCGGTTTTTTACCACCCCACGCCAAGAGTGACCTTGTTCTAATTTATCCCAAAGCTCCTTAAACGCCGCTTTTGGCATATCGGGGTGGCGAACAATATTGTGGTTTTTCCCTACTAGCTCTTCGGCACTAAACCCTGAAACGGCACAAAATGCTGCATTTGCATACGTAGTGACCCCGCGTAAATCGGTAGTAGAGACAAGTTGTTGCGAGTCATCAAAGGTGACTTCTTCATTGATTATTGACTGGCCACGACGCATGATTTTCTCCATAGGGATCAGTGTAAAACTGTGTTAGATTATAAGGCTATAATGCTTTGTGTAATAGTAGGAATATAGTATGCCTGTGCAAGCAATAAAATATGGAATAGATGAGTTCGGCGCTGCGGATAAAATTCAGGCAAAAACATGTCTTCTACCTGAGTTAAATGACATTCAAGTGCTTATTAAAGTGCATAGCAGTGCAATTAACCCTATCGATTTGAAAACGCGTGCAGGTTTAGGCTTTGTTGCTCAAGCAAAAGAAGCTGATGAGTTTCTACCTTTGGGCTATGACGTATACGGTGTTGTAGAGCAGTGTGGCGCTCAAGTCTCTGACCTACAAGTAGGGCAATTTGTCGCTGGTATGGTGGGGTTTGCCAAACAGCCGGGCTGTTACGCTGATTATATTATTGCTGAAGCAGACGAATTAATTGCATTTGATGTGCAACAAAAATCAGAAGTGGCAGGTCTATGTTTAGCAGGTTTAACCGCAATACAGGCTCTAAAAAAGTTTTCAAGCTCACAGTCAACCCTTTACATTAATGCACCTACTGGTGGTGTAGGTCATTTAGCAATCCAACTAGCCCAATTACAAGGTAAAGAAGTGGTTGCAGTAAGTAATCGCCCTTCACATCAACTGTTACAAAAGTTAGCTGTAAAGGTCGTTGATTATGAGACATTCTTTTCACAAAAGCGCCAAGCACACCTACTCGACTTAGTCGGCGGTGAAATCGGCGAAAGAATGGTCACGAATTTAAACTCAGGCAGTGAAGTGGTGACTGTACCAACCATCAGTGCCCAGCAGATCGTTGCGGCTGCACAGCAAAGTGACATAACGGTCTCCGGTATTGTGGTAGAAAAGAATAAAGCTGATCTAAATGAATTGGTGACTGCGTATCGTGGTGGCGATTTATTTATCCATGTCGATTCGACTTTTGCGTTGCAAGACATCCAGCTAGCGCATGAATACATGGAAGCGGGGCAGCATGCCGGCAAGATAATTATGAGTCATAGTTAATAAATTGCTTGAGTATTGGGGATGTGCCCCCATTGATTGAACATTGCCTATTGGCTTGAGGATAATTTTTTGAATACACCAGAATTAAAGACTCGCTTAGAAGCACTCTCTGCAGCAGAACACCAGCAAGCCATTAAGGGCATCAAGCGTGGTATTGAGCGAGAAGCATTAAGGATCAACCCGAATGGCTCTATTGCCAAAACGCCTCATCCACAAGACGCTGGGCATCCATTAACGAACTCGCATATCACCACTGACTTTTCAGAATCATTACTCGAGTTTATTACCCCAGTCAGTGAAGACCCTAAAGAGACGTTAGCGCAACTGCAAGATTTACAGAAATACACCTTGAGTAAAATGGGCGATGAGCTCTTGTGGCCTATGAGTATGCCTTGCTTCATCGAAAATCAAGATGACATTGCCTTGGCATATTTTGGTGAGTCGAACATAGGTAAAATGAAAACCCTGTATCGTGAAGGTCTAAAAAACCGTTACGGTAGCATGATGCAGGCTATTGCCGGTGTTCATTTTAATATTTCCTTCCCAGATACCTTGTGGGACAGCTTACAAAAAATTGAGCAAAGCACAGCTGAGAAACAAGTTTTTATTTCAGAGAAATATTTAGGCCTTATTCGAAACTTTAAACGTGAGCTATGGTTAATCAGTTATCTGTTTGGCGCCTCTCCAGCGCTGTGTAAATCATTCTTGCAAGGCAATGAAAGTGACCTTCCGTTTGAAACCTTGGGTAAAGGCACGCTTTATTTAGAGCATGGCACAGCATTACGACTAGGTGATTTAGGGTATACCAACAGTGCTCAATCGTCTTTAAAAGTTACGTATAACAATTTAGATGAGTATATTGCGGGCTTACGCGAAGCAATTGGCTGTCACTCTGACTTGTATGGTGATCTAGCTGACTATAAAGCAGAAAAGCCGCAGCAGCTAAATAAAAACATTCTGCAAATCGAAAATGAGTTCTACTCGCCGATCAGACCAAAGCGTAATGCACAGAGCGGTGAGACCCCGACTCAAGCTTTAGCAAGGGCTGGTATTGAGTATGTTGAGATCCGCGCTTTAGATGTTAATCCTTTTTCTCAGACGGGGATCAGTCTAGAGCAAGTTCATTTCTTAGATGTGTTTTTAACCTATTGCTTACTTAAAGACGCGCCAGCATTAAGCTGTGAAGATCAAAGATTAACAGAAGCTAATTTACAAGCCGTGGTGAACTTCGGTCGTAAACCGGACCTTGAGCTACAACGTGATGGTTCACCTGTTTCTTTGCAAACATGGGCAGACGAGATTTTTGCAGAGTTAGTGCATGTGGCTCAGTATATGGACAAAGCAAATGACTCGAATGTCTATCAGAATGCAATCAAATTATGGCGTGAATGCATTTCTGAGCCGAATAAGACACTATCAGGTCAGTTCTTATCTCAGCTTAAACAAAACCAACAAGATGGCGGAAGCTATGCAATTGAGTTGGCGAATGAGTATAAGTTAGCGCATCAGTCTCAGACATTTGTAACCTACTCAAACTCAAGTCTCGATTCTGATGCAGTCGCTTCTCACGAAGCACAGCAGCAAAAAGTGGCAGAAGATGATTTGACTTTTGTAGCGTTCTTAGATGATTATTTTGCTAACGCCTAGGCAAAAAAAAGCGCAGCTAAATTAGCTGCGCAAATATTAAATCAGGGATGAAACAATGCTAAACCACTGTATTCATATGCTCTGACTTATAGAATTTAAATAAGTTCACCAAAAAATGAAAAAAATTAAAAAAAGTTTTCTTACCCTATCTTTCGCCGCGGTTTTGAGCGGTTGCGCAACGGCGCCTCCTAAACAACCTGATAATATTTGTAAGATCTTCGAAGAAAAAGAAGACTGGTATTATGATGCGCGTGATGCTCAAGATAAATGGGGGTCGCCTAAACATGTGTTAATGGCAATGATGTATCAAGAAAGCTCGTTTAGACACGATGCAGCGCCACCAATGGAATACTTTTTAGGATTTATTCCAATTGGCCGAGCAAGCTCTGCCTATGGTTACTCACAAGCTAAAACACCTACATGGCAAGACTATATTCGCGAAACAGGTAATTCAGGCGCAGATAGAGACGATTTCGAAGATGCCATAGATTTTATGGCTTGGTTTGTTAATAAAACCCACAAAGTGAATGGTATTTCTAAATGGGATGCCTACGCGCAGTATCTTAACTATCACGAAGGGTGGGGCGGATATAAGCGTGGCACTTACCGCAAGAAAAAATGGCTGATGGCCGTAGCAAATAAAGTAAAGCATCGTGCAGGGCGCTATGGTGCGCAATTAAAGAGATGTGAAGCTGAGTTAGATAAGTCATGGTTTGAGAGGTTATTTAGCTAAATTAGTAAACCAATTAATAAATTAAAAAAGCCGCGAATGCGGCTTTTTTAATATTTAAAATTTATAAAATCAAAGTTGTCACTTTCTTTGTTCAGGAAACACTTTAACCTGCTTTATCATGTTTTCTTTGATCTCGATAATTTCAATCGGGTAGCCTGCAATCCTCATTCCCAGAGGCTTTTGAGGAATATCTTCTAAATACTCAACAATTAAACCACTCAATGTTTTTGGGCCTTCTGTTGGTAGCTCCCAGTCCATTTCTTTGTTAATTTCACGGATGTTGGCCGTACCATCAACCAATACAGAGCCGTCAGACTGTACGTCAACTTCTTCACTCGCTGCACGAGTTTGTGTTGTTGTGAAATCACCCACAACATCTTCAAGAATGTCCTCGAGTGTGACTAAGCCTTGAATATCACCGTACTCGTCAACAACTAAGCCAATACGTTCTTTGCTTTGTTGGAATTTTAAAAGCTGAGTATTTAATGAGGTGCCTTCAGGAATATAGTAAATTTCACGCACTGCACGTAATAGAGACGGCTTATCGAACTGCTCTTTAGTAAGAAGACGCAGTGCATCACGAGAGTGAATAAAGCCAACAGCATCGTCAATCTGGTCACGATACAACAATACGCGAGTGTGTTGTGCATTGGTTAAATGTTTGGCGATGTCTTTCCAGTCGTCATTAATGTCAATGGCATTAATTTCGTTTCGTGGGATCATGATGTCTTCAACCGTGACATGATCTAAATCGAGAATAGACGTTAGCATGTTTTGGTGATTGCTAGGTAGTAATGCACTGGACTCATTTACCACGGTTTTAAGTTCTTCTTTACTTAAACTGTGCTCTTCAATGTCTTGGTTTGAAATGCCAAACAGTTTAAGAATGCCATTGGTGATCCAGTTTAATCCAATTACAAATGGGAACATCAACTTTAACAGACCTTTCAATATTACAGAACTAGGAAAGGCAACTTTTTCTGGATGTAATGCTGCAAGTGTTTTTGGAGTAACCTCAGCAAAGATTAGAATTACGAATGTGAGCGCAATCGTATTGACAAGAGGACCCCAAACATCGCCGAAGTACCTTTCTGTAATAATAGCAGCAACTGTAGCGGCAGCAATATTAACGAGGTTATTACCAATTAGGATGACACCAATTAATCTATCAGGACGTTGTAGCAAGCTGCTTACACGCTTCGCACCTTTATGATTTTCTTTTTCTAAGTGTCTTAGTCGATATTTGTTTATCGACATCATGCCAGTCTCTGAGCTTGAGAAGTAAGCCGAGAGCAAAATAAGTAAGCCCAAAATCGCAAAGAGCGTACCGGTTGATATGTCGTCCAAAAGAGGATCCCTTTTCTAATATTGAATAGGTATTAAGCGTTACTGAAAGTACTGAGTCAAGTTAAAACTTTACTAGAATCACTTCTTGTATGAATCTGCTACCAAAGTAGGCCAATGTGACTAGTCCTGAGGCGCCTAAAATAGCAAAAACAACGGGTTTACCACGCCAGCCAAAGCGGTGATGACCGAGGGTTACAGTTGCAAAAACTAACCAAGCGATAATAGACAGTACGGTTTTGTGGATGACTTCTTTAGCAAACATGCCTTCAAGAAAGATAAATCCAGACATGAGCGCCAATGTAAAGATACCCGTGCCTACAGTAAGGAGCTGGTAAAGTTGTCTTTCTACTAACATAAGTGGTGGTAGATGACTGTTCATAATGGCAAGGTCTTTTTCTTTGAGACGTTTATCTATATAGAAGAATTGCACTGCATAAAGTGTGGCGATAATTAAAATACAATAAGCGAGCAGTGACAGTGAAATGTGTACAACCAGCCCTAAATCCACATTAATACTTTGCATAATAATATGATGTGGAATGAATAAACTGGCGATTAATAAAATAGCAGCAAAGCCATAGACAACAGGGAGCAGCAAAGTAGCAGGGAACTTCAATGACACCGTCGTGACGCTCACGACAATCACCCAGCAAGTTAATAACGCCACATTAACGGTACTTAAATCCTGGCCTTCTTGTGTAAATACCGAATTCACGAGCACCAGCATATGCGCCAAGATTGCGCCTGTGCTGAGCAAGACTGTTAGCTTGTGACTAGGACCTTCTTTATGAAATAGACGTGACAATACGTGCCCAGTGGCAAGAACATATAAAAGACTGGCAAGTAAAGACAAGCTAATGATCAACATATTAAATATGGTCCAGAGGTTAGAATCCTTGTTACAGGCTATTGTATTTTATGCCACCGTTCTTGCAAAGAGGTTATAAAAAGAAACTTTGTCTTTACTTGAATACTGTATTAGTCGCCTGCATATCAGTATAATGCGCTTAATTACGACTTATTGGAACCTAATACATGTTTGAAAATCTCCAAGAACGCTTAGGTAAAACGTTAAAAAACATCAGTGGCCGCGGCCGACTTACCGAAGACAATATTAAAGAAACCCTCCGTGAAGTGCGTATGGCACTGCTTGAGGCTGATGTTGCATTACCGGTTGTTCGTGAGTTTGTTAAACAAGTAAAGGAACGTGCGGTTGGTGTTGAAGTAACGAAGAGCTTAAGTCCGGGTCAAGTCTTCATCAAAATAGTACGTGAAGAACTTGAAAAGGCTATGGGTGAAGCCAATGAAGAGCTTAACCTAGCTGCGCAGCCGCCAGCGGTATTAATGATGGCGGGTTTACAAGGTGCGGGTAAAACCACCAGTGTTGGTAAACTGTCTAAGTTCTTAAAAGAGCGTAAAAAGAAATCTGTACTTGTGGTGAGTGCGGACGTTTATCGTCCTGCGGCGATTAAGCAGCTTGAAACGCTAGCGAACGAAGTGGATGTTGAGTTTTTCCCAAGTGATATTTCACAGAAGCCAGTTGATATCGCCACCAATGCGATAAGTCATGCGAAGAAGAAATTCATTGATGTTGTGATTGTCGATACGGCAGGTCGTTTGCACGTAGATAGCGACATGATGGACGAGATCAAAGATCTTCATGCAGCAATTAATCCAGTTGAAACCTTATTCGTTGTTGACTCTATGACGGGTCAAGATGCGGCGAACACAGCAAAAGCGTTTGACGAAGCATTACCACTAACCGGTGTTATTCTGACTAAGACCGATGGTGATGCGCGCGGTGGTGCGGCATTATCAATTCGTCATATTACGGGTAAACCAATTAAGTTTATCGGTGTGGGTGAGCGCACTGATGCACTAGAGCCTTTCCACCCAGATCGTGTTGCTTCACGTATTCTAGGCATGGGTGACGTACTTTCATTAATCGAAGAAGTCGAAATGAAAGTCGATAAAGACAAAGCAGCAAAAGTTGCTGAAAAGGTCTTTAAAGGTGACGGCTTCACACTAGAAGATTTTGCAGAACAACTTCGTCAAATGAAGAACATGGGTGGCATGATGGGGATGCTTGACAAGCTACCTGGTATGTCTAACCTACCAGATGCAGTGAAAGATCAGGTCGGTGATAAAACTTTCAATCAAATGGAAGCGATCATCAACTCAATGACACCGAAAGAACGTGCTCGTCCTGATTTAATTAAAGGGTCTCGTAAAAAGCGTATTGCAGCAGGTTCTGGTACTCAGGTACAAGACGTCAATAAACTGCTTAAGCAATTTACCCAGATGCAAAAGATGATGAAGAAGATGAAGGGCAAAGGCGGCATGATGAAAATGATGCGCAACATGAAAAACATGATGCCACCAGGCATGATGGGTGGTGGCCCTAAGTTTTAATTTATAATTTAATACCAATCCTTTTAAATAAGTGATCTATTTTGAGGCAAGGAAAGCTTGTCGATAACAAGGCGAAAATTTTGCTATTTAGTTGTTCTAAATGAGAAATTTTTAACGTGGTTAGCGCCAGCTTTAGTCCCTCAAAATGATTAAGTATTATTGAGGGTTGGTAGAATAATTATATTAAAAAAGGAAGCAACCGAGAGGCGCTTCCTTTTTTGTTTTAAGCTTGCAGGGCGTAAACTAGGCGCTTACAGTTTCTGCTTGTGATCTTGCTGCTTTTGTTAATCTCACTAGCTCTTTACGCACTGACATACCATCATGACATGGCGTTTCAAATTGAATGAAATAGTTTTTCTCATTTGCTCTTAGATAACAGCCATCCGATACGAGCGTTGTCATCACTACATCATCGGCTTCAATATTATGAATAAGCTTAAGAATGAGTTGATTGGCATCGCGGTGATCTTCGTTCATGTGCTCTACCATGCGAGCTTCATCTTCAAGCGAAAATTGCGGCGCTTCTAGTTGCCATTCATTTTGTTCAATCCAGAAGATGTGGCCAAAGCCCCCAATGTAGCGAACACGCTTTACTTCCATTCTCCAAAGCTGAAAATCATGGGCTTGTCGGTACGATATGGCTTCTGGATATTGTCGTTCGTATCTCGCCAGTAGCAATTCAGATTCTTCTTTTGGTACTGGGGCCGCATCACCAACCACTGTAACGCGGGCATGAGCATTCTGATCACCTTGCTCCGCAGCATCAAATACAGTGGCACACATTCTACTGTCTTCACTCAAGTTTCGTGAGTGTTGCGCAATCCCTGCAATATAAAAAATAAGCCGACCTTGATTGTCTGTCATAAATGGCGACACAGACCCAAAAGGATAACCTTGCAGGTTTTTTGAAATTGTTGAGATCACACAAACATGTGACTGTCTGACTAAAGTGCGTGCTTCAAAAGCTGCCTGTTCACGCATTTTGGGCTCCTGTAAGAGGTTCTGAAAAAATCATAGGAATTGAAAAGCTGGGATGCTGGTTAATTTGCATGCCAGCTCTATATATAGGTTGCAGTATGTCTGTTTTAAGGACATGTTGCGGGCTACCATCTTGATGGATATATCCATCGTGCAGTAATAAAACCCTATCCGCATATAATGACGCAAGGTTTAAGTCATGCAATACAGCAATGACGGTATTGCCTTGCTGTGCAAATGCTTTTGCTTTACCTAACGTACAATGTTGATGGTGTAAATCTAATGCAGAGGTCGGTTCGTCAAGCAACATGAGTTTGCCTTTGGTATCCGTTTTATGTGCGTTGAGTTGCGCCAAGCATCGTGCAAATTGCACCCGTTGAAACTCGCCACCCGATAACACAGTGACATCTCGATTTGCTAAATGAGCCAAAGAGAGCATCTCAATGATTTGACCTACGGTGTCGGCCTGCTCTTTGGTACTTTCTTGATACGGGTAGCGGCCCATGGCAATCAACTCGGCTGCACTAAACGCAAAATTGACGCGATTATTTTGCAATAGCATAGCCCTTTGTTTAGCTAATGTATTTGGGTCAAAGTCAGATAATAGCTGGTTCTTAAAGGTTACCTGACCTGTAAAAGATAAATCATCACAAATTGCACTTAACAGTGTTGATTTTCCGGCGCCATTTTCACCCAGTAATACAATAAATTCGCCTTGCTTTGCGTTAAACGACAAGTTCTTAATAATATGCTTATTGCCGCGTGTAACATTAAGGTTATGACATTCAAGCATGCATACCTCGTTTTTGTTTAATTAATTGGTAAATGAAAAAAGGTGCGCCAAATAATGCGGTCACAATGCCGATTGGTAATTCAGACGGGGCAACAATTAAACGTGCTATCCAATCAGCCAGTAGCATTAACAAACAGCCCAGCAGCATACTCAGTGGCAGCATTTTTCTGAGATCTGGACCAACTAGTAGTCTTGCTATATGCGGCACTACCAGACCAACAAAACCAATCATGCCTCCCATAGCAACAGCACCGCCAACGCCGAGTGCTACGAAAAAGACGACTTCTGTTTTCAGACGTTTTACATTGACGCCCAAATGTCTTGCGTCACGTTCGCCCAGCATAAGGGCATTAATTTGTCTTTTTTTCATAAGTAAACAGAGTGTGCTTACTATAATAAGTGGTGCACCATAGGTAATGGCTGACCAGCTTGCACCGCCCAGAGAGCCCATTTGCCAATACGTCATCAATCGCAGTGCACTGTCATCGGCAAAGAAACTAAAGAGTCCAATTATCGCCATGGCTATCGCATTGATGGCAACGCCGGCGAGTAGTAGTGTTGTTATCTGTACTTGTCCTTGGTGGTTTGCCAGACGGTAAATAATACTGGTAATCGTTAACGCTCCGACAAATGCAGCTGGCGCAATCATGGTTTCATTAATGAAACTGACCTTTGGCGCGAGTGCAATGACGGCAATCGCTGCGACAGCCGCACCGCCAGTCACCCCCATTAAACTCGGATCTGCGAGAGGGTTTCTACATAAGGCTTGTGTAGCGGCCCCACTGCAAGCTAAAACTGAGCCGATCAGAATGGCCAGAATAAGTCTTGGTAAGCGAATTTGCGATACTACGCTAAGTTGTAATGTGTTGAAGTCGGTTACAAAGCTATCGGGCATTAACCAAGCAATTGGCATTTTCCAATCCCAACCCACTGGCCCCGTGCTTAATGAAAGCCAAGCCAAAAAAAAGAGTGAGATGGCACTGAGCCAATACCATTTTAAGTGCTGGTTAGAGTTTAGTGTAGGAAGCGCAAGACCGGTCATAGTACATTTTTAAGGTGAAATTCATTTAATGTCTCGATGGCTTCAGGTAAGCGTGTTGTCATACCCAGTGCCATTAAAGAGTCCATGATAAGAAGCCGACATGCTTTTGCTGCAGGAATTAACGCAAGAGCAGCCTGTTGGCAGAACTTTTCAGCGCCGCCCGCGCCATTTACAACATGGCTAGGTGCTACCAAGAAGTCGGGGTTACTCACTACTAAAGATTCGCGGTTAAAAGGTTTAAAACCTTCGTGTTGAGCTAGATTACGCACGCCTGTATAACTAAAAAGTAAATCAGGCACCGTTTCTTTACCTGCGACCATCAATCCTCGTTCACCAGCTGAAAGAATAAATAATGCTTTAGATTCAGAAATGGGGGCTTTGATTGGCAATGCTTTTTTTAGTTGTGCGATAAGTTTTTTCGCGCTTTCTTGTTGGTTTAGATCAGCGGCGACTTGATTGATTAATTGAAAAAGCCCATCTACATGCCTAGGTTTGTTATAAAGCTTGAGTGCAACACCTGTACTCTTTAATTGCGTAAGTACTTCGGGGCGACCTGTACCTTCTAAGGCCAGTATAATTGTTGGTTGTTTTGATAAAACACCTTCGGCAGCCAGATCTCGATAGTAGCCTACTTTAGGTAGAGCAACAGCCTTAGGTGGCCAAGTACTTGATGTATCCACAGCGACTACTTTCTCTCCAGCGCCAAGCGCATAGACAATATCTGTGATGGTGCCACCTGCAGTTACAATTCTTTGTGCTGAGCTATTAAAGCTAATAGTTAAAAGCAGTAAACCAATAGAAATAATGTGTTTCATTGTTTTCTCTTGTTTATAAATTTTTATCGCACTCATAGCCATAGCCTTGGCTTTATGAGCAAATTGCTAAATCCCTCTACGTTATTTCATCCTCGTTTGCTGATAATACCTATCAGAATGCTTAAAATCTATATAATAATAAAAACAATTATCATTTGTGATCAATTTAAAATGTGATTATAGTGCTCTCGAAATTGATTCGTTCTTCCTGTTTGAGGTAAAAAAATGTTTAAGAAGACACCCATTTCGATCAGTATTACTGCAGCTGTATTAACTGCATCATGTTCGTTTATCACTGCGGCTGAAGAAGCTCAGTTTGAAAAGCAAAGTGAAGTTATTGTTGTATCAGGCTCTCGAATTGAGCAAAAATTGGTTGATGTTGCGGGCTCAGTGAATGTCGTTACTGAACAAGAAATTGAACGTGAGTTGGCAGTGGACTTAAATACCGCATTTAAGTATCAAACAGGGATTACAACATCGGGCTCTACAGGTGAAGCTCAAGCACTCAATATTCGAGGTATCGGTGGAAACCGTGTGGTATATATCAAAGATGGCCGTCGTGTAAATGATGCTTATGTAGGTGGAGCTGGTTTACTTATTGGCCGTGGATACTTTGATATAGATAATGTTCAACAAATTGAAGTAGCCAAAGGTGCCGCGTCCTCTTTATATGGTTCTGATGCGCTTGGCGGTATTGTTGTGATCTCAACCAAGGACCCATCAGATTATTTGGCGAATGACACCACATATGCACAATTAGGGTTAGGTTACTATGGCGTTAATTCTGAAAAGAGCTTTTCAGCTACGTATGCTCAGAAAGTAGGTGAGATAAATGCGACATCGATTCAATTAACGAGAAGAGATGGTAAAGAAGCGCAAAATTACCAAGAAAATCTACCAGGCTTTGATTACACCTCGAATGCTGTATTGATCAAATCAGAATTTGATATTTCAGACAATGAGCGTTTATTGGCAACGGTTGATTTTTTTGACCAAGAAACAGAGCAAGTTATAGCTGCCACAATTAATGAGACAGCTGATCTCAATGAAAGCCTATCTGTGTCTTTAGCATTTGATAGCGCGAGTGCGACTGCTTTTTACGATAATTTAAATGCACAAGTCTATTACACCAACTTTGAGCAGAAGAGTGATCAACTACGTGCAAATGACGGTAGCCGAAGCAGAACCGGTCCTTATACCGATTACAATGACTATCGCTTCGAGCAGTCTATTTTGGGAGCTCGATTTGTACTGAATAAAAACTTAGAAGTAGCTGGGTTCAATCACCAATTCGTTTATGGCTTCGATTACGATAGTTATGAGACAGCTAGGCCACGATATAAAACACGACTTGATGCGCAAGGGAATAAACTACTTGATAAAGAAGGGCAGAAAACCTTCCCTGGTGCAGATACAAGTATGCTCGGGGTATTTGTTCAGGACAATATAACGCTTATACCTGATTCTTTAGACCTTAATGCCGGTATTCGTATAGATAGATATGACATGACGCCTAAAAAAGATGCCTTGTACGAGGGGGCTGAGTTTTTTGATATTACTGAAACGGCGTTATCACCGAAGCTTGGTTTAGTTTATTCTTTTTCTGACAACCTTAACCTTGTTGCGCAATACGCTCGAGGTTTTAAAATTCCACCTCATGACCTTGCATATCAAAGTCATGGTGTTGAACCGTTTTACCAAATTTTACCAAATTCAGATTTAAATCCTGAAACCAGTGACAGTGTTGAGTTTGGCGTTAAAGGTGATTTTGAATCACATGGTTTTACTATTACTATGTTCAATACAAAATTTGAGGACTTTATAGGCAATAAGGTTGTGCGTGTGGAGCCAAGCACCATTCCAAACATGCCACCCAAAACGTATTACCAATATCAAAATATCAGTGAAGTCGAAATAAAAGGGCTTGAAACAACTTATACAGTGTGGGTTAACGATAATGTCTCATTTGATACAGGCCTTACTTTTATAAATGGTAAAGACAAAGAAACCAATGAGTACTTAAATTCAATTAGTCCGCTAAATGGCTTTGTGAAAGCCCGTTATGAAAAAGGCGATTGGTCAGTCACAGGAGCGTTTAAGTTTGCCAAGCGTATGACAAAGGTACCAAATAACGACATGGTTCAAACGTCAGGGTGGGGGACTGTTGATTTATTTGCTGATTATGACTTTGGTGTAGTGAAGTTGAATGCCGGCATATTCAATTTACTTGATAAAGCATATACCCCTTATGAAAGTGTTGCTGGTCAGGCTGCCGACGCTGATTTAACACAATTTACACAGCCGGGAAGAAACTTTGCTCTCAACGCAAAAGTGACATTTTAAGGCTGCTCTTCGTCACTAGATTTAAAAAACGGATGTGAGTTTTCACATCCGTTTTTTGTTCATATGACAAATTTATTAAGCTTTTCAACTACCAAGCAATTAAAGGGAGCGCGCTTAAGAGAATAAAATCCAAAACAAACTTGCATTGTTGAAAAAAACTCGTACAATTCCCCAGCTTCCCAAATTGGGAAGCAAATCTTATTAATGAAAACAGTCAACTAATTGAGGACGGTATGGTAACTATTCGTTTGCAACGTGGCGGCGCTAAAAAGCGTCCATTCTATCAAATCGTGGTTGCGGATAGCCGTTTCTCACGTGACGGTCGTTTCATCGAGAAAGTAGGTTTCTTTAACCCAATCGCTGCGGGTCAAGAAGAGAAAGTACGTTTAGATTTATCACGTGTTGATCACTGGGTAGGTCAAGGCGCATCTCTTTCAGATCGCGTAGCTAAGTTAGTTAAAGACGCTCGTAAAGCGGCTTAATAGGCGTAAGTGTAACCATGAGTCAAGAAAACACCTCGATTATTGTAGTAGGTAAGCTTGGTGCCCCTTATGGTATTAAGGGCTGGCTTAAGGTGCATTCATTTACTGATGATCCCCAAGGGATCTTCGAATTCAGCCCATGGTTGATAGGGCAACAAGGTAAATGGCAATCTCTTGAAGTGAGTGACTGGCGTCGCCACAACAAGGGCTTTATCGCCAAGTTTGCGCAAGTAAACGATCGAGACGAAGCAATGGCTTTAACCAATGTGGAAATCTCAGTTGATTCAGCGCAGCTTCCTGAACTCCCTGAAGGTGAGTTCTATTGGCGAGATCTTATCGGCATGTCTGTTGTAACTGATAAAGGTTATAACTTAGGCACAGTCGATGACTTGATGGAGACTGGTTCAAACGACGTTTTAGTTGTGAAAGCAAATAAAAAAGATGCGTTTGGCCAATCAGAACGATTAATTCCGTTTTTAACTGATTCAGTTATCAAGGGTGTTAATCATGAAGAAAAAGTAATTACTGTAGACTGGGATCCAGGCTTTTAAATGAGCCAGCAAAAACCATTATGGGTCGGTGTTATTTCACTGTTTCCCGAAATGTTTGATGCGATTACCCAGCAAGGCGTAACGGGACGCGCTGTTAAAAACGGTTTAATCGAGTTTAACAGTTGGAATCCACGAGACTATGCAACTGATAAGCATAGAACCGTAGATGACAGACCTTATGGTGGCGGTCCGGGCATGTTGATGATGGTTAACCCATTAAAACAAGCCATCCTTGATGCTAAAGCGGCAGCAGGAGAAAACGCCAAAGTAATTTATATGTCCCCTCAAGGGCGAAAACTAGATCAGCAAGGTGCAGCTGAATTGGCAGCATCAGAAAAGCTGATATTAGTTGCGGGTCGTTATGAAGGTATTGATGAGCGGATCATCGAGTCTTATGTAGACGAAGAGTGGTCCATCGGCGATTTTATTCTCAGTGGTGGTGAACTACCAGCCATGACACTAATCGACGCAGTTGCGCGCTTGGTGCCTGGTGTTTTAGGTCACAACCAATCAGCTGAGCAAGACTCCTTTTCGGA
The DNA here is from genome assembly GCF_049257195.1 of Pseudoalteromonas sp. SS15. NCBI lineage: Bacteria > Pseudomonadati > Pseudomonadota > Gammaproteobacteria > Alteromonadales > Pseudoalteromonadaceae > Pseudoalteromonas > Pseudoalteromonas sp. SS15. Next base: position 208,203 of record NZ_JBMMUD010000002.1, on the reverse strand, counting down.
TGGCTTGTTAGATTGTCCTCATTATACACGGCCAGAAACATTGGATGGCAAGCAGGTGCCTGCTGTATTACTCAGCGGAAACCATAAAGAGATAGCCAAATGGCGGCTTAAGCAGTCATTAGGCAGAACTTGGCTTAGACGTCCTGACTTGTTGCGTAACCTAGCTCTGACTGAGGAGCAAGCCATGTTACTTGCTGAATTTCAGCGAGAACATGAACAAGCTTGTGGCTAGAAGACAGTTACACCTAGGAATGTGAGAAATAAAATGGCAAAAGTAAACCAAAATATTATTAAAGAGCTTGAAGCTGAACAGCTTAAGCAAGACGTACCTGCGTTCGGCGCTGGTGATACAGTTGTTGTACAGGTACGCGTTAAAGAAGGTAACAAAGAGCGTCTACAGGCCTTTGAAGGTGTTGTTATCGCTAAGCGTAACCGTGGTCTACACTCAGCTTTCACAGTTCGTAAAATCTCGAGCGGTGAAGGTGTTGAGCGTGTATTCCAAACGCACAGCCCACTAGTAGATAGCATCACAGTTAAGCGTCGCGGTGCAGTTCGTCGCGCTAAGCTTTACTACCTACGTGAGCGTTCAGGTAAATCAGCACGTATTAAAGAAAAACTTAACTAATACGCGCGTTTTACTACGCTTTAAAAACAGGCCACTCTTTGAGTGGCCTGTTTTGGTTTATATGCCCAAAAAAAACATATCGCACTTTGTGATGTCATAGACGTATACCAACCCTCAATAATACTCAATCATTTCTAGGGACTAAAACTGACGCTAGCTTCGTTAAAAACTTCTTATTTAGAACAACTAAACCGCAAAATTTTCGCCTTGCTATCGACGAGTTTTCCTTGCCTCAAAATAGATCACTTAATTAAGAGGATTGGTATAAAATTAATTCATCCCTTCACTTTTATCTGTCATACCATCCTGTTAGACTAGTTGTAATTATTTATTTACTGGTGTTTATAAAAGTTTACAGTTATGACGGGTGAGCAAACATTAGCACAACTTCGAGCCGGCATTGATGAATGCGACAGTCAGCTCGTACAACTTCTTGCTAAACGCAACGCATTAACATCTCAAATCGGTGCTATCAAACAAGAGATAGGTGCATCTTTACACGCCCCTGACAGAGAAAGCCTTTTGATCGAAGCGAGAAGACAGCAGGCTGAAGAGCACAACGTAAACCCAGATCTAGTTGAAGATATGCTTAGGCGCATGATGCGTGAAGCATACGAAAATCAGCAAAGTAAGTTAGCCTGTAAAGCGCCTGAGTTATCTCCTGTCGTGATTGTCGGTGGTGAAGGGGCGATGGGTCAGTTATTCTCTAAGCAGCTTACTCGCTCAGGGTATGAGATTCGTATTTTGGACCGAGCGCAACAAGCCGATGCTGAAACAATATTAACTGGCGCTAAATTAGTGCTTGTGAGTGTGCCAATTAACGCCTTAGAAGAAGTCGTTTCGTCATTGCCAGCTTTACCTGATGACTGTGTCTTAGTTGATATTACCTCCGTTAAGCAAGCGCCTTTGAAAGTGCTTATGGATAAGCATACAGGTCCAGTTGTTGGCCTTCACCCAATGTTTGGCCCTGATATTTCTCATTGGGTAAAGCAAACTGTTGTGGTCTGTGAAGGGCGAATGTCTGAGGCGTGTTCAGGTCTACTAGAGCAGTTAAAAGTATGGGGTTGCCAGCTAGTCGAAATGGATGCAAAAAAGCATGACCAAGCCATGCAGATCATTCAGGTAATGCGTCACTTAACCACGTTCGTCTATGGCCAATTTTTGGCGAAACAGTGTCATACATTAGAAGAACTACGAAGCTGCTCTTCACCCATATACCAGCTTGAATTAATGATGGTCGGCAGGCTATTTGCTCAGTCCCCAGAGTTATATTCAGACATTATGTTAGCGCAATTTAATGATGTAGAAGGGTTATTAGCGAGTTACCAAGAAACCTTTGAATTGACACTGGATAAACTGAAAGCGGGTGACAAAGCGGCATTGATTGATTCGTTCTCAGAGGCAAAACATTATTTCTCGGGCTGTGCAGAGCAGTTCTTAAAGCAAAGTCGGGGTTTGCTTAATAAAGCCAATGACGCAAAGGTATTAGATATATAGCGCTTAAATGAGCACTTCTTAATAAAGATTGAGATTATACCAATCCGCAATAACACTTAATCATTTTGAGGGATTAAACCTGATGATAGCTGCGTTAAAGATTTCTCATTTAGAACAACTAAATAACGAAATATTTGCCTTGCTTTCAACAAGGTTTTCTAGCCTCAAAATAGACCACTTAGTTAAGCAGATTGGTATTAAAAAGGCACTTCAGAAAAGTGCCTTTTTCAGTTAACTTAATCGTTTACTTTTAAACTTCAACGGCTTGCATAGACTCACTTTGATAGCACCCTAAAATACGCACAAATTGAGTGTGATCTTTAAGCTCTTCTAGGGCATTTTGCACATGCTTTTCTGCCGTATTGGCAAGTAAATCAACATAGAATACTTCTTCCCAAGGGTTGCCAGGCACAGGGCGTGATTCTAATTTCACCATATTGATGTTATGGGCTTTAAATACCATTAACGCATCGGCCAAAGAACCAACCTGCTGTTTGGTTGCCATAATTAAACTGGTTTTGGTTGGGATCTGAGTTGACACTTGCAATGCTTTACGCGCTACAACTATAAAGCGGCTGTGGTTTTCAGTTTGGTTTGCAAGTCCAGCTTTGATAACTTCTAGGCCGACATTTTTACCTGCCTGCGCTGAGCCAATTGCAGCGCCATTCGGTGTTTCTGATGCTTGCTTTAAGGCGCTTGATGTCGAATCACAAGTTTCATGTAATACATTATCTAACCCTTGAATGAAGCGGCTACATTGCGCAAATGGCTGAGGGTGAGCAAAGATTTTTTGAATGTCGCTGAGTTCAGTACCTGGCGCAGCTAATAAGCAGTGTTCAACAGAGTGAGTAACTTCACCGACTATGGTCACTTGGGCATGTTGAAGTAAGTCGAATACCTCGTTGATACTGCCTGAGCTGGTATTCTCAATTGGCAGAAGACCATAATCGGCTTGACCTTTTTCAACATGCTGAGTGATTTGTTCAAAACTTTGGCAGCCCATCTCAACTAACTTACCAGGGCGGCGGCTGAAGTATTTATGACAAGCGAGTTGGCTATAAGAGCCTTGTCCACCTAAATAAGCAACACGATGCGTATCACTTAATGAATCAGGGTTTAAACTCTTTTGTAATAACGCCTGTTGATTTAAAACCGAATCTTCCAAAATAGTTTGAAAAACACTGTTTACATAAAACGCATCAAGACCGAGCGACTTACCATAGTTAATCAGTTTTTCTAGTAAAATTTGTTCACGCTCTTCGTCACGAACCGGTTTATTGTTCGCAATTTTATATTCCAAAACGCTATGGCTAATACGACGGCGTTTTGCCAGTAACACCATTAAGTCTGAATCGATCTCATTTATATCTTTGCGTAAAGCATTTAAAGTATTTTCTGTCATAGGTCCTCACTCCCAGCGGCAAAAAAAAACCTCCCAGTTGGGAGGCTTATCTATTCGTAATCACGCGCAAACAGGTAAGCCTCTTCATCTAAAAAAGAAGCTAAAAAAGAAATAAGTTTTGCGAGTAATAGAATTTGTCATTGTTTAATTAAGAATTACTTAATAGATTGAATACATTATTAACACAGGGGGTAAGTGCATACAAGCACTACCTTAGTCTTTACTGGTAATTTTTTCTCATTTGTTGCTAGATTGTAGGCCCCTAACTTGGCGAAAAGGAAAACATTCTGATATATTGGGGAAACGATATCGATATAAAAATAACAATTTTAATAAGGGTTTAGCAGTGGTCAATCGTCGACCCCCTTCAAGGTTTGGTTTTAATTCTTTAAGCGTCAAACTATCGATTTTAATTTCGGCGGTGTGTTTGGTTGCGGGAATTTTTGCTGCTGCTTTCATGTTAAAGTCAGAAGAAAAACAGCTTGTATTTGAAGAGTATGCAGATCTAAAGCGCTTTAGCACCCAAGTCATAAATCAATTCACTAACTATCTTGAGTTAAAAAAGAGTCTGTCTGAACAAACTGGTGCTGTTGTAACTAAACATCTTTTTTATGATGAACAGACCATTCAGAATCATTCTCCCTCTCCAATACAATTTAGAGACGGCGCTTACCGCAGTACCGCATCGAATGGGTTAACGGCTGCCTATTTTACCGGAGAGTCTTTAAACGAAGCGCAAAAGCAGTTTTTTGCTCGCTCAGAAGCGCTATGGGATATTATTGCACCACCGTTATTGCAAGACTTTTTTAACTTTTACATGGTGACGAATAATCAGTTTGTCAGAATTTCTCCGCCCAATACGCTTTTGAACGCAGCCCCTAAAAAAGGTTTGTTTGATGGCCAAACCATTGCTCAACTTAAACAAGAGCTAAACCCGACACGAGAAGCGGTTTGGTCAAAAGTGCATTACGACGATGTATGGAGCAAATGGGTCATCAGTATTCTTGTACCTCTTTATTTTGAAGAGGAATATCAAGGTTTCGTAGGGACAGATATTAGTATGGTAGACCTACTTAAACACCTGCCAGTACCAACTACGAATCAGGGATATTTAATTTTTGATGGGCAGGGCAATATTCTTGCTGCGCCAAATCTACAAAAAATCTTTAATACGGGCTCTGCTATCAGTCGCAATGAATTAACGCCAGAACTTGCAAAGGTTGTTGATGATACATTGAAGTTAAAATTGCCTGATAGACAATCAATCTTTGACTTAAAAGGTGAAACACATCTCATCAATGTCACTCAACTCACAGAGTTAGGTTGGTATGTTGGTATTTACAAAAAGCGTGATTCGGCGCTTGCCGCACTAGAAGAGCTAAAAGTTAAGTTCTTTGGTTTATTTGTTTTATATGCGATGTTCGTTGCTCTTTTACTGCATCAAGTGCTTTATAAACTGGTGCTACAGCGTATAAATAATACGGTCAGTGCAGTAAAAGACTTTGGTCGAGGCCAATGGGATATGCCCGCAATGCCTAATAATAATGATGAAATTGGCCTCCTAAATGCCACTTTCAATGATATGGGTAAAGAAATTAAAACCTTAGTAACGGGTTTAAACAATAAAATTACGGAAAAAGAAATAGCGCAAAAAGCGGCTGATAGATTATCTAAAGCAGTTGAGTTCTCGGGTACTGCGGTAGTGATCACCAATGAGCATTTTCAAATCGAATACGTAAACCCAAAAATGCAAGAAATGACTGGCTACAATGAAGCACATTATGCCCGACAGCCTTTATTGAGCATTATTTCCAAAGAAATGTCGATTCTTATTGAAGACATCGATTTAGATTTACGAAGTCGAAATTATTGGCGTGGTGATACCATCCTGCAAGGGGTGACAAATGACCCTATTTGGGTGAGCTTGAGTATTTCACCTATTCGTGATGAAAGCGGTCACATTTCAAGTTATGTGGCGTCAGCTCAGGATATCTCGTTCGTTAAAGAGAGTCAGCGAAAGATGGAGGAGTTGGCTTACTTTGATACGTTAACAGGCCTCGCCAATCGTACCTTCTTTAGAATGCAGTTGAAAAAGTCGATGGCATTAGCTGAACGTGGTCACTACGCATTTGCGTTATTCTACTTTGACTTGGATGAATTTAAACGTATTAACGATACTTTGGGTCATGATGCAGGCGATCGTCTACTGGTAGAAGTAGCCGACCGACTTAAAACCCGCCTAAGAGCTGAAGATACGATAGCACGATTAGGTGGTGACGAATTTGCCGTACTGTTAAGTGGCATTGAGAAACGAGATAATGCGATGGATGTGGCTCAGATGATCCAGCGCACACTGAATGTGCCAATTAAACTTGGCAATAATGAAGTGATTGTCAGTGCCAGTATTGGTATTACGCTTGCGCCTTTTGACAGTAAAGAAGAAGAGCAATTACTTAAACACGCCGACTTAGCCATGTATGAGGCAAAGGCCAAAGGGCGAAACACGTTCCATTTCTATTCTCAAGAGTTAGATGAAGCAGCAAACGAGCGCTTGTATATAGAAAATGAACTGCGCTCGGCTATTCGCGATAATCAATTCACTTTGCATTACCAACCACAGGTTGATTACCGAAGTAATGAGGTGGTTGGGTATGAAGCCCTAATTCGTTGGGAGCATCCAGAGCAAGGACCTATCCCGCCTAGTAAATTTATTCCAATAGCTGAAGCTACGGGTTTAATCGTTGAGCTGGGAGAGTGGGTACTCGAGGCCGCATGTCGCTTCTCGGTAAAGTTACAGCAGCAAGGCAAAGTTGGAAACATGTCAATTAATCTGTCTGCGAGACAGTTTAAAGATAGTAATATGAAACGCGTGTTGTCTGATGTGTTAGCACGAACAAATATGCCGCCTAAATTACTTCACCTTGAGCTGACTGAGAGTATGCTTATGGGAGATGTTGAAGCAGCAATTTCTCAATTACACCAAATTAAGGCCTTAGGGGTTTCTTTATCTATTGATGACTTTGGTACGGGTTATTCGTCATTGAGTTATTTAAAACGCTTCCCAGTTGATATATTAAAAGTAGATCGCTCATTTGTGAAAGATATTCCTGAAGACCCGAATGATATGGAAATTACTGCGGCTATTATTGCGATGGCACAAAAGCTTAATCTTGAAGTGGTTGCTGAAGGGGTTGAAACGAAAGAGCAAGTAGATTTCTTAGCGAATAATAACTGTTATGTAGTACAAGGTTACTACTACAGTCCACCTATTCCTGAAGAGGCTGTTGAAGTCTTTAAAGTACAATAACAAAAGGGGGTTATTAGCCCCCCGCAATTTTGACCTTGAACTTCATCACTTCTAGTATTTGTTTAAGCTTGTCACGGTCATCTCCCTGTATTTCAATGACACCTTCTTTTACTGCACCACCTTGACCCATTTTACTTTTTAGTGTTTTAGCGAGTTTCTTTAAATCATGCTCAGACGGGTCAATACCAACAACCAGCATGACGCCTTTCCCTTTACGACCTTTGGTTTGCCTTTCAATGCGGACGGCCCCATCTTTAAAAAGACGGACTTCAGGTTCATTGTTTTCGCTCTCAGGTTTAATACGGCCAAATTCAGTTGAATAAACAAGGTTATTTTCAGACATTTTTCAGTGCTCTTTTGTTTCCATCCCTGAATAATAGCAGTTTCGTAGAGTGCATTGAACACATCTTGATAATGGTATGATTTTTATGCATTTAAATAAATTTTGATAATAAGTTCGATATTTTTTGGCGATTATTTCTAAACAAGTTATATTTAAGGACAACGGATGAATAACAAATTCGAACCATATTAGGAGGTTATAATGAGTTTGAGCAAGAGCGCTTCTGCCGATGGCAAAACGTTGACGATACAGATAAAGGGAAAGTTTGATTTCAATTTGGTTCAGTCTTTCCGTCAAGCGTATGCTGAGGTAGATGGGCAAACAGATAAAGTGATTATCGATTTGCGAGAAACTGATTATATGGATAGTTCTGCCCTTGGTATGCTTTTAAATATGAAGAAAACGTTGGGTGAATCTGTGTCGAGTATTACAATTAGTAACTGTCGTCCTCAACTAAAGAAAATATTGCAAATCTCGCGTTTTGACAAAAAGTTTGATATCGACTGATTTAGATTAGATCCTACCTTGCGTATTTTAGTCGTTGATGACCAACCCTTAAACTGTACTTTGCTTAAAACCATGCTCGAGCAACAAAATTATCTGGTCGAGCTTGCAAGCAATGGACAACAAGCGCTTGAAAAGTTAAACGAGCACTCTATTGATATCGTTTTGCTTGATGTAATGATGCCTGTAATGGATGGTTTTGAAACGGCACCACTTATCAAGCAGCAAGCCGGGGATGTTTATTTACCGATTATCTTTATTACAGCGCTTGAAGATCACCAAAGTTTTGAAAAATGCCTTGAGGTGGGTGGTGATGACTTTATCCACAAACCCTTCGATAAAATCATTCTTTCAGCCAAAATTAAAGCGCATGCAAGAACACGTCGTTTAAGCCAAGAAGCTAATAGACAAAAGAAAGAGCTCGAATACCACTACAACCAAACTGAGCGTGAGCATGAAATTGTAGAGCACATTTTTAGCAATGCGCTCTCGCAGCAAAAAAACTTTCCAAACATTTGTGACTTCCATCTATCTCCAGCGTCTATGTTCAATGGCGACATGTTTTTAATGGCACAGAGTCCGCTCGGTGGTTTCTATTGTCTGCTGGGGGATTTTACTGGTCATGGTTTAGCTGCTGCAGTAGGGGCTTTACCAGCCTCTCGTATTTTCTATGCAATGGTGGCGAAAGGCATGGCGGTGAGTGACATCGCTTACGAATTAAATAATGCATTGGCAGAGTTATTACCTGGTCATATGTTCTGTGCTGCAGCGATCATAGAGTTAAGTGAATCAGGGCGTAGTGTTTCAGCTTGGTTAGGTGGCATACCGGATATCTATTTAATAGATAAAAGCGGGGAGGTAATTAAAACCCTTGAGTCACAGCATATGGCATTGGGTATTCTAGAAGCTGATGAGTTCGAGAGGAATATTGTTCATTTTGAGGTTAATGACGCTCACCGGCTTGTTATGGCAACAGATGGCATTGTCGAGACAGAAAGTAAACAAGGTGAAATGTTTGGTGAAGAGCGTTTAAAAGCGACGCTTGCAAGCAGATCAAATATCGGCACCGAAGATATTATTGCTCAAGTACATCAGTTTTCTGGTCACAGTGAGCAACAAGATGACTTGAGTATCGCAATTATAAACTGTGTTGCGAATCCGCTGGTTATCAATTCGGAGGTGAGTTACTCTCAGTTGCCATTTGACTTTCACGTTGTGCTAAACGCAGAACAAATGAAACGAAATGACCCCATTTTAGAGCTGGTAAATATGTTAAGTACGGTTGAAGGGGTTGATAATCACCGTTCAAATATTTTTCTACTGCTTTCTGAAGCCTATAATAACGCATTAGATCATGGGGTGTTGGGGTTAGATTCAGAGATCAAAAATCAAGAAGATGGTTTTTTTATTTTCTACCAAATGCGTGAAGAGGCCTTGGCAAAGTTGCAAGCAGCTCAGATCGAAATAAATGCAAATTACGAACCTCAGCATCAACACATTAGATTTACCATTACAGATTCTGGTACTGGTTTTCATGTAAAAGAAGATAGCACGGCTTCTTTATGCCAAGAGCATGGTAGAGGGGTTGGCTTACTAAACGAAATAGCTCATTCGGTGTCTTATAATGAGACTGGAAATTGTGTTGAGCTTATATACTCATTAAATAACAATCCTTATATTTCTTGATTGAGTATTTAGGCGATTACTGAACCTCTTAATTAAGTGTATATAACTTTTGCTTCGAAAAAGTCATATTTCAAAGTCAAATAAGCCCTAGCGCTATACCTATCTGCTAAAAAAATTTTTATCCGAAATTATTTCTAACTTTCACTGGTCTTTAATGTTTCTCAATGAATTGGCTTTGTACCTTTGCAAAGCTGATTTTGTGTGTTAAGTTTCGGGTATCTGGATGTTTGGATGGCTAAAATGATTTCTTCTTATCTTTCACTTTCGGGCGTAACGACATCGCCTTCACTTGTTGAGCAAGCGCTAGCAGAATTAGATGCATTTCTAAACTCTGAACAAGGCACTGCGGATGCGGTTTGGTCTTATTTGATCCCTGAATTAGGGGAAGGCGGAAGCTGCAGTTTATTTGGTCAACTACAAGATGCGCCTTTTGAGTTAGAAAGCTATCTCAATAATAACCAAGAAAATAAAGTGTTCTTGGAAAAGCTCAATGCGATTGTGCGATTCGTTGTTGATAAAACACAGGTCGATTGGTTTGGTATTTATGCAAATACTTTAACCCCTGAAGGTGAGCAATTACTTAAACTGGCTTACCATGGTGCACCAAGCCGTCCTTTGTTCCCGCTTACAGAAGACTTTGCAAAGATAAGTAATAACGTACAAGTTGCCTTATCTTCTAAAGGTCGAGTTGTGAATGATGTCGCTGAATATGTAGCACAAGGTGGTGAGTATTATACCTGTGATCCTAAAGTTCAATCTGAAGCATGTTTACCTATGTTTGATAACATTTCAGGCTGCACAGGGATCATCGATGCCGAGGCGTTCTCAACTGGCATTTTTGATGAACAGGTGTTGGCAGTTTTAGTTGCCGCCTGTATTAGAATTCCTCAGTATTTACCGCGTTCGTAGCACTCGAGTTCTTAAAATTTTATGTTACTATTAACGCAGTTTTAACCCCTGGTTATGCCTTGTAAATACTCTGCGCATTTGCTGGGCACACTGACAAATAACTAAATTAAGAGATGACCTATGTTCTCAGAATTAAAACCGTTACCAACTGATCCAATTTTGGGTCTTATGGCTGCTTACAAACAAGATACTAACCCTAATAAAATCGATCTTGGTGTTGGTGTTTACAAAGATGAGCAAGGTAATACCCCTGTACTAAGAGCTGTAAAGAAAGCTGAAGCTTTTCGTTTAGAAAACGAAACCACTAAGTCTTACATTGGTCTTGCTGGTAATTTAGATTTTTGTCAGAAAATGGAAACCCTGCTATTAGGTGAGCACAGTACATTACTTGCAAACCGTGTTCGCACTGCACAAGCACCAGGTGGTACAGGTGCACTACGTGTTGCTGCTGAATTCATCAAGCGTTGTAACACAGATGCGACAGTATGGGTAACAACACCAACTTGGGCTAACCACATCAGCTTATTTGAAGCAGCGGGCCTAACAGTTAAAGAATACCCATATTATGACTACGAAAATAAGGGCTTGTTGTTCGATGAAATGATCGACACGCTTAAACAAGTACCTAAAGGCGATGTGGTTCTTTTACATGCTTGTTGTCACAACCCAAGCGGTATGGACTTAAACGAAGAGCAGTGGAAAATTGTTGCTGAACTTGCAAAAGAAGTAGGTTTCACACCATTAATCGACATTGCTTACCAAGGTTTTGGTGCAAGCCTTGACGAAGATGCAAAAGGCTTACGTTTATTAGCAGATGCAGTTGATGAGCTGATCATTTGTTCTTCATGTTCTAAGAACTTTGGCCTTTACCGTGAGCGTATCGGTGCATGTTCAATCATTGCTAAAGACAGTGCAAATGCTGATATTTCTAACTCGGTATTATTAAGCGTTGTTCGTAGTATTTACTCGATGCCGCCAGCACATGGTGCAGATATCGTAAATACGATTTTAGGTAGTACAGAACTAGCACAAGAGTGGCATGATGAGCTTGATGAAATGCGTAACCGTATTAATGGTCTACGTACATTGATCAAAGATAGTTTAGCGGCTCAAGGTGTAGCACAAGACTTCTCTTTCATTGATAAGCAAAACGGTATGTTCTCTTTCTTAGGTATTAATAAAGAGCAAATCGAGCGCCTTCAAAAAGAATACGCAATTTATATTGTGGGTTCTAGCCGTGTAAATGTTGCTGGCGTGAGCCAAGCTAACATTGAGTACTTCTCAAAGGCGGTAGCTGAAGTATTAAAATAATTAAGCATTACGCTTAAGTAAATGCCACTTTTGATAAGTGGCATTTTTGTTTCTAGATTGTACTTTCTCTTGTGTTGAAGTAGATAGCGAATCTCTCGCAAATTGCCTGTTTTAGTGCAGTTTGTTATAAGTAAGTAGAAGATGTTCCCAGCATTTTCTGGTCGTACGGTTTATGTAACCGTTACAATCCGCCCAATGTCAGTCTGTAAGGTATGTTTATGCGTCATGAAATTTGGCAGCAGCTTCGCCAAGAAGCAACAGAGTTAGTAAGTAGAGAGCCACTTTTGGCAAGTCATGTTTACTCGAGTGTTTTAAATCACGAGTGTTTAGGCTCTGCGTTAAGTTTTATTGTTGCAAACAAGCTTGCAGATGCGGTGGTCTCGGCTTTTACAATTCGTGAATTGTTCGACCAAGCTTTTGTTGATTGCGACAGAATGTTGACTCATGTTGCTCATGATATAAAAGCAGTTAAAGATCGTGACCCTGCGGCCGATAGTTATTTAACTGTTATTTTGAACTTGAAGGGTTTTCATGCAATCCAAGCACACAGACTTGCACATTGCCTCTGGCGTCAGAACCGCAAAGAGCTCGCACGTTTCATCCAAAGCCGTACCTCTGAAGTTTTTGGCGTTGACATCCATCCTGCTTGTAAAGTCGGTCATGGCATTATGTTTGACCACGCTACTGGCATCGTAATTGGTGAAACCGCGGTAATCGAGGACAATGTATCAATCTTACAATCTGTGACACTCGGTGGTACGGGTAATGAACAAGGCGATCGCCACCCGAAAATCAGAGCGGGTGTATTGATAGGGGCAGGTGCAAAAGTACTGGGTAACATCGAAGTTGGAGAAGGCGCACGCATAGGTGCAGGTTCAGTGGTATTAAACCCAGTGGCGCCTCATACAACAGTTGTAGGTATCCCAGCTAAAGTGGTTGGTAAGCCGAATTGTCCTTGTCCTGCAGAATCGATGGATCAAAACTTCTTAGAAGATGAAGTGTCTTTAGAAAACGAATCCTATACCAGCGCTATGCTATAAAGCGTTTATACATAATGACAAAGGCTGCTATTGTGCAGCCTTTGTTGTTTCTAGAGTGTGTTTAACTGTAGTGTGAATTTCACCATCATGGACTTGAGTGACAAGAGTTTCTCCTGCTTTTACTTGTCCAATCGATTTCACAACATGCTCGCCTTTTTTCGTGATTGAATAGCCTCTCGCTAACACGCCCAGTGGGCTGATGCTTTCAAGTCTTGCCGCTAGCATGGCTAACTGTTGCTGTGCCACCTGTTGGTTTTTATTTTGTGCGTTCAATAATCTTTGCTCTAACTGCTGAAGCGCATCTTTTGATTGAGAAAGTCGACGTTCAGGGTGTTGATGTTGGAACCTTTGTTGCAGCAAACTCAGTTGGTTATTTTTTTGATTGAGCTGAGCATGCACACCGCGTTGTAATCGCATCGAAAGCTCGTCTAAACGCTGTGCTTGTTGCTGTAGTTGACTATTTGGATGTTGCAGCTTGAGTCGCTGTAATAGCGCATTGTTAGTTTGCTTCGCTTCTTTGATTTTACTCAGCATTAAATGACTTAAGCGTGCGTACTTTTCAATAATGTGTTTTTTAATCGCATGTTGATCTGGGCTGACTAGTTCAGCGGCTGCTGATGGGGTAGGGGCTCTTAAATCAGCAACATAATCTGCAATGGTGGTATCTATTTCATGACCCACCGCACTGATAATAGGTAAGCGACTGGTAAATATCTCGCGGGCTAAATGCTCTTCGTTAAAGCACCATAAGTCTTCTAACGAGCCGCCACCACGTCCCACAATCAGCACGTCGACTTCATTTCGGATATTTGCCAAACGAATTTTCTCTGCAATTTGCAGGTGTGCATCGCTGCCTTGAACTTGGGTTGGGTATACAATGACTTCAAGTTGTGGTGCGCGGCGCTTCATTACCGTCAAAATGTCTTTAATTGCCGCGCCAGTGGCAGAAGTAACCACACCTACTTTTCTTATTTGTGTTGGCAGAGGTTGTTTATGTGCACTGCTAAATAGTCCCTCAGCAGCAAGTTGTAACTTGAGTGCTTCAAATTGTTGTTTCAGTTGGCCTTCACCAGCAGGTTCCATATGCTCAACAATCAGTTGATATTCACCGCGGGGTTCATACACAGAGACGCGGGCCGTAACAACCACTTGAGCACCATTATTGGGTTTGTATTTGCTGTAACGGTTATTACCTCGCCACATTGCGGCCTTAATTTGTGCTTTGTCATCTTTTAAAGAGAAATACCAGTGGCCAGATGCTGGTGCAACAAAGTTAGAAATTTCTCCGGTTAGCCTTAAAGAAGCAAAACCTTGCTCTAAAATGCCGCGAATTTCTTTATTTAGCTTTGAAACTGAATAAACTTGGTGCTGTGGAGCTGAAGAAACTGAGAATGTCATCATTGGCCTCTGAAAAAATTACCGCGAAACTTTAGCATATTTTTTGAAAAAAAGATTTACTCACTAAAGCAACGCTGATAAAATTCGCACGCAATTCCTATTACTCAATTCCACGTGAGAGATACCGCAAACATGCTAAGAATTGCAAAAGAAGCCCTAACTTTCGATGATGTGCTACTCATCCCTGCACACTCAACTGTATTACCTCATACCGCTGATTTAAAAACGCGTTTAACGCGTGGTATTGATTTAAACCTACCTCTTGTTTCTGCCTCAATGGACACTGTAACTGAAGCGCGTCTTGCTATTGCACTAGCACAAGAAGGCGGCATTGGTTTTGTTCATAAGAATATGACGATTGAAGAGCAAGCGAGAAATGTTCGTAAGGTAAAAGCTTACGAAGCGGGTATTGTATCTTTCCCTGTCACTGTGACAGCTGACCTGACAATTGAAGGTGCGCTAGAGCTTGCACAAGAGAAAGGTTTCTCAGGTTTCCCTGTGGTTGGTGAGAATAACCAACTAGAAGGTATCGTAACTAGCCGTGATATGCGTTTTGAAACGCAACTAGATAAGCCTGTTTCTTCAGTAATGACGAAACAAGCCGATCTTGTGACAGTTAAAGAAGGCGCTGCACGTGAAGAGATCTTAGGTCTGATGCACGAGCACCGAATTGAAAAAATCTTAGTAGTTGATGATGCGTTTGCATTAAAAGGCATGATCACAGTTAAGGATTACCAAAAAGCACAAGAAAAGCCGAATGCATGTAAAGACGAGCAAGGTCGTCTTCGTGTAGGTGCTGCTGTTGGCGTTGGTGCAGGTACTGATGAGCGTATCGCAGCACTTGTTGAAGCGGGTGTTGACGTGCTGCTTATCGATACTTCACACGGCCACTCTCAAGGCGTTATTGACCGTGTTAAAGCAACACGTGAAGCATACCCTGATTTACAAATCGTTGCCGGTAACGTTGCAACAGCTGAAGGCGCGATTGCGCTAGCTGACGCTGGTGCTGATGCAGTTAAAGTTGGTATTGGCCCAGGTTCAATTTGTACTACTCGTATCGTTACAGGCTGTGGTGTACCGCAAATTACTGCTATCTCTGATGCTGTTGAAGGCTTAAAAGGCCGTGACATCCCTGTGATTGCTGATGGTGGTATCCGTTTCTCTGGTGATATCGTAAAAGCACTTGTGGCTGGTGCATCATGTGTAATGGTTGGCTCTATGCTTGCGGGTACTGAAGAGTCTCCAGGTGAAGTTGAGCTTTACCAAGGTCGCTACTACAAGTCTTACCGTGGTATGGGTAGCTTGGGGGCGATGAACCAAAAAGAAGGTTCTTCAGATCGTTACTTCCAAAAATCAAATGAAGCAGACAAATTGGTACCAGAAGGTATCGAAGGTCGTGTTGCATATAAAGGTCCTATCGCAACGATAATTCACCAACAAGTGGGTGGTATCCGTAGTGCAATGGGCTTAACTGGCTGTGCAACGATTGCTGAACTAAATACAAAACCTCAGTTCGTTAAAGTAACGTCTGCAGGTATGGGTGAGTCACACGTTCACGACGTACAGATCACCAAAGAAGCGCCTAACTACCGTATGGGTTAATGCGCAACGCATATTAAAAATTGGGCTAGCTCAGGCTAGCCCTTCTTAATTTTAGGTAAAGTTCGTTTTTGTGCTTTACTAAACTTATCGTTTTCTAACCAACGAGATTATCAATGAGCAAAGACATCCACGATTCCCGCATTTTGATCTTAGATTTCGGTTCTCAGTACACGCAGCTTATCGCGCGCCGTGTTCGTGAAATCGGTGTTTACTGTGAGCTTTGGGCTTGGGACGTAACGGAAGAGCAGATCCGTGAATTCAACCCACAAGGTATTATTTTATCTGGTGGCCCTGAGTCAACGACAGAAGAAAACAGCCCACGTGCTCCTGAGTACGTATTTAATGCAGGTGTGCCTGTATTAGGTGTTTGTTACGGTATGCAGACTATGGCGATGCAGTTAGGCGGCCTAGTTGAAAGCTCAGACAAGAAAGAGTTCGGTTACGCACGTGTTGAAAAACTAGGTAACTGTAAACTATTTGAAGACATTCAAGATCACATCGAGAATGGTTCTGATTTCCTAGACGTGTGGATGAGCCACGGCGACAAAGTTATCGAGATCCCTGAAACTTTCATTACATCTGCAAAGACTGAAACATGTCCACATGCAGCTATGTCTTGGGAAGAAAAACGCTTCTACGGCGTTCAGTTCCACCCAGAAGTAACACACACACAGCAAGGTCAGCGCCTTTTAGAGCGTTTTGTAATTGATATCTGTGGTTGTGAAAAGTTATGGACACCTAGCCAAATCATCGAGGATGCAGTTGCTCGTATCAAAGAAAAAGTGGGCGATGATGAGGTTATTCTAGGTCTTTCTGGTGGTGTTGATTCATCAGTAGTAGCCATGCTTATCCACCGTGCAATCGGTAAGAAGCTAACCTGTGTATTCGTTGATAACGGTCTACTTCGTTTAAACGAAGGTCAGCAAGTAATGGATATGTTTGGTGATAAGTTCGGTCTGAACATCATCAAAGTGGATGCTGAAGAGCAGTTCTTAAATGACCTAGCAGGTCTTTCAGATCCAGAAGATAAGCGTAAAGCAATCGGTCATACGTTCATTGACGTGTTCGATGCTGAGTCTAAAAAGCTGAAAAATGCGAAATGGTTAGCACAAGGTACAATTTACCCAGATGTGATCGAGTCAGCGGCTTCTAAAACAGGTAAGGCGCATGTGATCAAGTCTCACCATAACGTAGGTGGTCTACCTGACGATATGGAAATGGGTCTAGTTGAGCCGCTTCGTGAGTTATTTAAAGATGAAGTACGTAAGATTGGTCTTGAGTTAGGTTTACCTTACGACATGCTTTACCGTCATCCATTCCCAGGTCCAGGTCTAGGTGTACGTGTACTAGGTGAAATCAAGAAAGAATACTGTGATTTACTTCGTCGTGCAGATGCTATCTTCATTGAAGAACTACATAAAGCAGACATCTACCACAAAGTATCGCAAGCATTCACTGTATTCCTACCGGTTAAATCGGTTGGCGTAATGGGTGATGCACGTAAATACGACTGGGTCGTATCACTTCGTTGTGTAGAAACTATCGACTTTATGACAGCGCGTTGGTCACACTTACCTTATGATTTCTTAGGTCTGGTATCAAACCGCATCATTAACGAGATCGATGGTATCTCACGCGTGGTTTACGATATTTCTGGTAAGCCACCTGCAACCATCGAATGGGAATAATGAGCAAGTAGTTCATTGCTAATTTGATGATTAAAAAGGCGAATAGATAAAATATTCGCCTTTTTGTTTATTTAAGCCGCAGTTAAACATTTTTTTGAAATTTTTACTTT
The DNA here is from genome assembly GCF_049257195.1 of Pseudoalteromonas sp. SS15. NCBI lineage: Bacteria > Pseudomonadati > Pseudomonadota > Gammaproteobacteria > Alteromonadales > Pseudoalteromonadaceae > Pseudoalteromonas > Pseudoalteromonas sp. SS15. The sequence continues at coordinate 190,781 of NZ_JBMMUD010000002.1, read as the reverse complement.
ACCTTTAAAAAAACCTCTCTATAATGCGTCGTCATTGCAGGGGCGTAGTTCCAATTGGTAGAACAGCGGTCTCCAAAACCGATGGTTGCGGGTTCGAGTCCTGCCGCCCCTGCCACTTCTTACTTTGCTTTCTCTGCTACAAACCTTTATATTCTAAAAAAATTCTTCAAGATTTAACTATGCGCGCATTGCATGCTGATGTTTTAGGTATTACACCACTTAAACTCAATTCACATTTTGCTCCAGAGACACCTGAGTCTGAAATGAACTCGACTGATCACAGAGAGATGCCTTTAATAGCTTCTGAGCAGCAAACTGAGCAACATGAGTTACTAACCCTAGCTTATCAATTACATGCTGATTTATTATTGCTACAGCCCGCAGGCTTTGCAGAAATAATAAAGGGCGATAGGGTCAAGCTGCAGAACAACGTGCTTACTCTTCCTTCTGTGAACCTCACGGTTGAGCACAAACGTGCGTTATGGAAGTTATTACATGACAAGTAAAATAGTTGCGGGCTTGCTTAATGACATGCCGCTTGAAACCATTATGGATATTGAACAGGCATGCCATAGCTTTCCTTGGAGTGCTAAAACCATGCAATCCTGTTTAGGAGGCCGTTACTATAATGCGGGCTTATTATTAGGTGATGAATTGGTTGGTTTTTATATTGCTGAGCAAGTTGGGCCAGATCATACTCTTATGGATATTTGTGTTGCCCCAGCATATCAAGGGCAGGGTTATGCAAAACAGCTTATGGTTCACTTGTTGGAACAGGCGCAAGAACGCCAAGCTGAAAACTGTTTTTTAGAAGTAAGAGAATCAAACCTAAGCGCGATTGCAATTTATCAAAAGTTCGATTTTTCAGAAGTGGGTTTACGGAAAAACTATTACCCAGCGAAAGAGGGTAAAGAGCACGCAGTGTTAATGGCGAGAAGCTTCTTTTAAAAGCGCTAATGCCATTTAATTCACAGTTTGCTGCTGTTGCGCCAAGGTGTACTTGATGGCTTCACATAGATTCAATTGCGTGTACTGCCACTGAGCCTGCTGATTGGTCATTAAGCTATTTTCAAGCTCTTCAGCAGCGCTGTGAATGTTCATAAAGCCAAAGCAGCCAGCACTACCTTTTAAGCTATGAGCTAGTGCTCTGAGCGACTCCCACTCCTGATTATCATAATAGTTTTGCACTTGTTTAAGATAGTCAGGCAGCTTTTCCATGTAATTTTTGTTGATTTGTACAAACTTTTCACTGGCTAATAGGGAATCCCACTTAGATTGACTCGCGGCCTGGATCTGTAGGTGCTCTAAAAGTACTTGGCCAAGTTGCTTCTTATCGATTGGTTTTGCCAAGGTTGCATCACAGCCAGCAGCAAGGTAAGACTCAACATCATGTTTCATGACATTTGCCGTGAGTGCTATGATTGGGCCATCGTAGGCCGCGTGCCTGAGCATTTCAGTGGCTTCAAGGCCACCCATGACAGGCATTTGCATATCCATCAAAATCAGTTGGTAATCATTAACTAACGCTTTCTCAACTGCTTCAGCGCCGTTATTGGCTATATCCGGCTTAATTCCCCATGCATCAAGTAGTAGGCAGATCAATTCTTGGTTATCAGGGTTATCTTCGGCCAGTAGAATATTGGCATCAAACTGGGTTGCTGCAAGCTCTTGTGAGGCATCAGGGATATGTGCTGACTCCTCCAATTTATTGATAAGTTGGTAGTCGCCATTCGGGAAGTTTGCTAAAACACGAATGGTAAACTTACTGCCCACACCTTGCTCACTCATTACTTCTACATCACCGCCGAGTAGCTGGGCTAAATTTTTAGAAATACATAGACCTAGACCGGTTCCACCGAAGCGGCGTGTGGTGGTGCTATCAGCCTGCTCGAAGGGTTTAAAGACGCGTTTTATTTCACTGTCAGACATGCCGATACCAGTATCTTCGATGATAAACTCAACACTTTGACTTTGGTGAATAAATCGCACGCTTAAACGTATGCCACCGTACTCGGTAAACTTCACGGCGTTGGTGGTAATGTTTAATAAGATTTGTTTTAAGCGAGTGATATCGCTGTAAATGGAGCGCGGCAACGGAAATTGGTAGTCCATCGAAAAAGACAGCTGCTTTTCCTGAGCTAGAGGCGCGATGATCGACTCAACGTCTTCAAGTAGAGGTTGAAGTTTGAATGGACGATTTTCTACATCAAGTTTTTCTGCTTCTATTTTAGATAAATCTAGGATGTTATTTATCAGCTCTAACAAGTGCTTTGAATTTCGCAGTACCGTGCTCAAGTGGTTTCGATTCGCGGTCGCTTGCGGGTTGATAATCAACTGCTCGGTGAAACCCATAATCGCAGTCAGAGGGGTGCGGATCTCATGACTCATATTGGCTAAGAAGCGACTTTTTAAATCACTCGCTTGCTCAGCTTCCCTAATAGCAATTTCGAGTTGTTGATTTGTTTGTTCAAGTTCCTCAGTACGAACATCAACCATTTCTTCTAGGTGTAACTTATAGGTTTTAAGTTCAGATTGAGAATCTCTGATCTGTTTTACCATGTGGTTGAAGTCTCTAAATAAAAGTCCAACTTCATCGTTGCTTTGTTCAGGTAAAGAGACTGATAAATTACCATCACCGACCTTATGGCTGGCAGCGCCAAGTAATTCAATTGGGTTTAAAAGTAGGTTCCTTACCACTATAAAAATCAAAATAGGGAGGGTTATCACCGACAAGATAACAATTAATGCCGTGATCAAACTAATTGCTTTGCCTGATTGATACAGCAGTGCTTTCGGAATGCTCGATAAATAATAATAACCACCACTTAATTGCACCGCATAAACCATACGTTCGATGTTATCTACACTCGACAATTTAATAGATTTTAGTGTACTGCGCTCTGCGGTTTCTTGTATTTGTTGAGTTTCTTCGACGTTCAATGATTGCGCATAAAGGCTCGGATCTGAGCTGAATAAGATTTCACCTTGCTGAGTGATTAATAGGTTAAGGGTATTGTTATAAGGTGACTCTAAGATACTGGAATGTATCACTGACGGGTCAACTTGAACTATGATAAAACCTTGTTGTTTCGGTTTTTTCAGTTGGTAATCAACACTGAAAATTTGTCGTACAAGATAGATATGCGTGGTGTTGTTTTCAGTCGGCACCATGAATTTCTGTTGTCGCATACTGCTATTTTTTACTTGCTCAAAAAACGGATAACTTTGTGGTGCCTGATTTAAATTATTCGCATAGTACGCTTTTGATTCACCCTCAGGTGAAACTAGGTTAATACTTAATATGTCAGGGTAGGCATCACTGTAACTGGCGAATACATCCATTAAAGCGCCAAGCCGAGCGGTTTTTTCAAAAGGTGTTTCAAAATCTTTGGCAAGAAAATCGCTTAATACAGGAGAAGTTGAGAGTAGTTTGGTGGTCGATTGGTAGATTTCAATATAGTTGAACATTTTCTGATGTTGCTGTTCAACAAATCGACTTACCGTTAATTTTGCTTGTTTTTGTGTTGAGCTAGTAACGTTAGTTAAGGTGAAACCACCTAAAAACAGCAAAGGTAAAATCACTAATGGAGTGATGTACCATAATAATTTTATACTTAACTTGCTGGTTTTCATGCGATTTAAATAACGTCCTAAATGTTCTTCTTGTTAGCATAATGGAACAAAGCCCAAGTATCTAATCCTAAGACAATGCGGCTTTTTTAACAAGTCATATGCGCTATGTTCATACTTGTTTAATAAAGCAACTATTTTGCTTCAAATAAACATTGAGTGAATACTAGGTCATCTATAAGTTGATAGTGAACATTAACTTCTAAACTCGTTTGCACTTGTTTGCTTAAGTTATGCATTATTTTAAAAGTTAAAATAGTCTCGCTAAATGCAATTAACTTTGCTTTATCGAAGCCAAAATATTTTTTCACAAAAGGGTAGAGGGCTTTATAAATACTTTCTTTGGCAGAAAAAATAACACTTAAGGGGTGCGTTACTTGCTTACCAAGTTCATGAAATTGCGTTTTTTCGTCATCTCGTAATATATGTGTTTGCAGTTTTGTCTCTTGACTATCCTTCATCAATTTTTCGACATCAATACCTACGCTTGTGGCGCGATCTTGCAAGCCAGCTATCGCAGCAGCAATGCCCTTGGTATGGGTAATTGAACCAAATGTACCTGCCGGCCAAATTGGCACTCTATCATCTGAGGTATGGACTATTGGTTTTTCAAAATTCAGTGCTTTGAGTGCTTGAGCTGCACATAGGCGACCTGCTAAATATTCAGCTTGGCGCTTGTAAACGGCTTTTTTTATGCGTTCAGGCAGCGGCTGGTTAAATAAATCAAAACTGTCAGGTTTATAGCTGTCTGCATCGAATTCCAGCACCACGAGTTCAAGTGGGAGATGATTTTTAAAAACAGACGATTTGGTTACTTGCATGGCTCACTCCGTTTAAGGGGCTGAGTGTCAGTTATTTGTTTTTAAATCGCAAGTTTTTCTAAGCAGGTTAAAGGTTGAGCTATTTAAGTAGGTAAATAAGTTTTACAAAAGTTTACCTGCTTTCCTTCAGTCAAGATCTTAGGATGAACTTAAAGTAAAAAATGTTTTGGCTAGGTCACTAAACACACACTTTGTTACAAACGCAGAAAGTTATTTTGTAATAAAAACTTGGGTTTAGGGTCTTAGTTTAAGACATATGAAATGGATTGATACTATGCAGCTGAATCAAACTTTGTGTTATCTAAGTGCATCGCCTTGGCAGCTATTAAGAAAAACCACCGCTATTTTATTGCCTGCGATTTGTATTCTACTGGCCTACGATCTAGCCGAATCATCGGTGATAGCCAACACCAATGAGCAGTTATTGCAACTCTATGGATATGCCCAGCCTCTATTTGTATTATTGATGGCTTTTGCTGTTGCTTTGTCGGTTCGAACGAATATGGCCATGGTGCAATTGGTTGAGCAGCAAAATAAAGGGTTGTTTGCTCATATACGCTTTGGAGTATTTGCCAGCGCAGCGGTATCTATTTTCTTATTACTCACATTAGATGAAATACTGGCCTTATTTGGTTTAGCTGAGTGGTTAAGTAGTTTATCGGACGAGCAGTTTGTTGGATTTACTTCAGAGATCATGTCGTTTTTAACAGTGCGGATCAGCACACTCTTTGCCCTCGTGATTATTTGGCAAGTGAGCAGCGCGCTCAGAGCGTTAAACGATTGTTGGTATTCGGCACTGTATTTATTGCTTTGGATGATGTGTAAATCAATTGGTTTGATAGTGTTAGTTCATCAAAGTGAGCTTCATTTACTAAGTTCTCTCGGCGAGTTGCATGCTTTTGTTGATGTTTTATTTGCAGCGATAGGTTTAAGCCTTGTGCTTATTAGGCATAAATCGAGTTTATTTTCATCAAGCAAAGCAGTAAATGGTAATTTAGATACGATACTGATTATTTGTCAGCAGTTAATGCCTGCATGCTCTCTTGCGCTATTAACTTATATCGCCAGCCAGTTTGATGCGGCTTTTATCGCAGTATTTGCTTTAACCTTTAAAATAGAAGCATTGGCTTTATTGATCCCTATGGTGCTGACCGCTTCATTGCCTGCAATAGTCGGCGTCAATTATTGGTCAAATAATAAAAAACGTGCTGTGAGTATTTTAAAAAGTGCGTTTTATCTCATTATTGCGATGCAATGTGTGATAGCCGTCTTGCTTTATCTATTTCAGTCACAGCTATTTGCTGGGATCTGCCCCGATTGTCAGCAAATTACCTTGTTAAAATACTTCATTCAATTCTTGCCCATTAGTTATGTCGGCTTAGGTATGTCTATGGTGTATGTCTCTTGTTTGAATGCGATGGGCAAGAGTAAACAAGCCATGGTATTTTTGGCTTTCCACCGTCTATTGCTTATCCCAATTTTGGCTGTGTTGGGTCTTAATCTATTTGGCAATATGGGATTATTTATTGGTTTAGCAGTATCGCATTTGGTTATGGGGGGGGTTGTACTTTATCAAATCACTGTTGTTTACAGCCGTTCAAGAGATGAACAAAACGACATGGCTCAATTAGACTTGCAAACAGAAAAAATTTAACTATTTGAGAAGAAAAAGTTGTTATAAAAACCGCTGCACGATTGAGTATCTCGGCAAGATAAGCGAAAATAGTGGATTAACTGATATTCATAGCCTGAGCAGGGCAAGTAATTTCATTTTACTTGTGCTGTGCTCAACTTAAGAGAAGATTTTAATCGATGTCAAACGCTTCAATTCCTCAGGAAGTCTCGAAAAGACGGACTTTCGCGATTATCTCGCACCCGGATGCGGGTAAAACCACCATCACAGAAAAAGTACTTTTATTCGGAAAGGCCTTACAAAAAGCCGGTACAGTAAAAGGTCGTGGTTCAAACCAGCACGCTAAGTCTGACTGGATGGAAATGGAAAAAGAGCGTGGTATCTCGGTCACAACCTCTGTGATGCAATTCCCGTATAACGATGCATTGGTGAATCTACTAGATACTCCGGGACACGAAGACTTCTCTGAAGATACTTATCGTACACTGACTGCGGTTGACTCATGTCTGATGGTGATCGATGCAGCAAAAGGCGTAGAAGACCGAACACGTAAACTAATGGAAGTAACGCGCTTACGTGATACGCCAATCGTGACTTTCATGAACAAGCTTGACCGTGACATCCGTGACCCTATGGAAGTGATGGACGAAGTTGAAACTGAACTTAACATCATGTGTGCGCCGATCACTTGGCCAATCGGTTGTGGTAAAGAGTTTAAAGGTGTGTATCACATTCACCGTGATGAAACGATTTTATACGCAACTGGCCAAGGCCATACCATCCAAGAAAAGCGCATCATTAAGGGCTTAGATAACCCAGACTTAGATGCAGAAATCGGGGATGAATTAGCAGAGCAACTTCGTGAAGAGTTAGAGCTAGTAATCGGTGCATCAAACGAATTTGATCATGACTTATTTTTATCGGGTGAATTAACGCCTGTATATTTTGGTACAGCATTAGGTAACTTCGGTGTTGACCACATGCTTGACGGTTTAACTGAGTGGGCGCCAACGCCTATGCCACGTCAAACAGAAGAGCGTGAAGTAAAAGCCGAAGAAGAAAAGTTCTCAGGTTTCGTATTTAAAATCCAAGCGAACATGGACCCGAAACACCGTGACCGTATCGCTTTCATGCGTATTGTATCGGGTAAATATACCCAAGGTATGAAGATGGACCATGTCCGTATTGGCAAAAAAGTCAGTATTTCTGACGCGGTTACTTTCATGGCCGGTGACCGTGAACGTGCGCAAGAAGCCTTTGCCGGTGACATCATTGGTCTTCATAACCACGGTACAATCCAAATCGGTGATACCTTCACACAAGGTGAAAAGCTTAAGTTCAGCGGTATTCCAAACTTCGCGCCAGAGTTATTCCGTAGCATTCGCTTAAAAGATCCTCTTAAGCAAAAGCAGTTATTAAAAGGCCTAGTTCAGCTTTCAGAAGAAGGTGCGGTACAGGTATTTAGACCATTACAAAATAACAGCCTAATCGTAGGTGCGGTTGGTGTGCTGCAGTTTGATGTGGTTGTTGCCCGTTTGAAAGCGGAATATAACGTAGATGCAATCTACGAGAGTGTGTCAGTACAAACTGCGCGTTGGGTAACCTGCGACGACGATAAGAAAATGGCTGAGTTTAAACGTAAGTGTGAAGCTAACTTAGCCCTTGATGGTGGTGATAACTTAACTTACATTGCACCAAGCCGTGTAAACTTAAACTTATCAATGGAACGCTATCCTGATGTTCAGTTCCACCATACACGTGAACACTAATAAACGCTTAAATTGAATCGATTTTAACCTTGCTGGCATTGATGGTTGGCAAGGGTTACAGGATAAAAAATGAATATCAAAACTCTATTAATTGAAAAAGCCAACGCGGCGATGCACGCTGCGGGTATTCCTGAAGGCACAAACCCAGCGGTTACACAATCTACTCGTCCGCAATTTGGTGATTACCAAATCAATGGCGCAATGGGCGCTGCAAAAGCTTTAAAAACTAACCCGCGTGAACTTGCACAAAAGATCATCGACAATTTAGACGTTGCAGATCTTGCTGCAAAAACTGAAATTGCAGGCCCGGGTTTTATTAACATTCACCTAAAGCCTGAGTTTTTAGCTGCAAGCCTAGAAGCGGCAAACCAAGATGCAAAACTCGGTGTTGCTGAGCATGCAAATCCGCATAAAGTTGTGGTTGATTACTCTTCACCAAACCTTGCAAAAGAAATGCACGTAGGTCATTTACGTTCTACCATCATTGGTGATGCGGTTGTACGTGCCCTTGAGTTCCGTGGTGATACGGTTATTCGTCAAAACCACATGGGTGACTGGGGGACTCAGTTTGGTATGCTTATCGCACACCTTGAAGATTTACTTGAGCAGGGCGTAGACCTTGAAAAAGTAGCACTTGCTGACCTTGAAAGCTTCTACCGTGACGCGAAAAAGCGTTTCGATGACGAAGAAGGCTTTGCTGACAAAGCACGTGACTATGTAGTTAAACTTCAAGGTGGCGACGCACACTGTAAGAAACTTTGGCAGATGTTTATCGACACATCGGTGAAACACTCTGAAGAAGTATACGCGAGATTAAACGTTACCCTTGGTCGTGACGATATTAAAGCAGAAAGTGCTTATAACGATCGCCTACAAGGTGTGATTGACCTACTGAAAGAAAAAGGCATTGCGGTAGAAGACCAAGGTGCACAAGTGGTATTCCTTGATGAGCTTGCCAACAAAGACGGCGAGCCATCAGTGTTCATCGTACAAAAATCAGGTGGCGGTTTCTTATATTCAACCACTGACCTTGCAGCCTGTGATTACCGTTCAAACGAGTTAGACGTAGACCGTATCTTAATTTTCGTAGATGCACGTCAGGGCTTACACTTCAACCAAGTTGAAATCACAGCACGTAAAGCGGGTCTGTTAAAAGACAAAACCAGCTACGAGCCAAGCCTGTTCGGTACTATGATGGGTGATGATGGTAAACCATTCAAAACTCGTACGGGTGGAACAGTTAAACTTGCAGACCTACTTGAAGAAGCAGTAAGCCGCGCAGCAGATAAAATTGCTGACCGTACAGCTGAATTAAGCATCGAGGAGCGCAGCGAAATCGCCCGTAAAGTGGGTATTGGCGCAGTTAAATACGCTGATTTATCTAAGCACCGCACCAGTGACTATATCTTCAACTGGGATACGATGCTGAGCTTTGAAGGCGCAACCGCACCTTACTTACAATACGCTTACACACGTGTAAGTGGCATTTTCCGTAAAGCGGGTGTAGACCGTGCAAACCTTGCTGGCAGTATCAACATTGTTGAGCCGCAAGAAAAAGCATTGGCGTTAAAACTTCTTCAGCTTGAAGAAGTGTTAGATCTGATGATCAGCGAAGCGACTCCGCACGTATTATGTGGTTACTTATACGAGCTTGCGAGCCTGTATATGACATTCTACGAAGCGTGCCCAATCTTAAAAGATGATGTGGCAGCAGATGTACGTGAAAGTCGTTTGCTACTATGTAACTTAGTGGCTAAATCACTACGTACCGGTCTAGACCTTCTGGGCATCGAAGTGATGGAGCAGATGTAATCTGTTTCATTCACTGATTGAATTTTATAGGCCGCGCAACAGCATGTTGTTGCGGCCTTTTTTATATCTAATTAAGAGCAGATTGTTATTAACCTAAGCTCAGGTTAACGAGTAAGGAACGAATATGAAATTAGAAGACATTCGTCGCGAGTATACTCAAGGCGGCTTACAGCGTGAAATGCTAGCAGATGATCCTATTGTGCAATTTGAAGCATGGTTAAAACAAGCGGTTGAAGCCAAGTTTAGTAATGATCCGACAGCCATGGTTGTTGCAACGGTCGATGAAACTGGCCAGCCTTCACAGCGCATCGTACTGCTTAAACATTTGGATGAAAATGGCTTCGTATTTTTCACCAATACCGGCTCACGCAAGGCACAAGAGTTAAAGAGCAATAACAAGATTTCTTTGCACTTCCCTTGGCATGCCATAGAACGTCAAGTGATTGTATATGGTGAGGCAAAACCGCTACCAACCAGCGCTGTGGCAAAGTATTTCTTATCTCGCCCTAAAGAGAGCCAACTCGCGGCTTGGGCGTCACAGCAGTCTCGTCCGGTATCATCGCGTCAGGCACTGATGCAAACCTTCAACAGCATGAAGTCAAAGTTTGCCAAAGGCGATATTCCACTACCAGATTTTTGGGGGGGCTATTGTGTAGAGCCAACTAAGATTGAATTCTGGCAAGGTGGCGAGCACCGCTTACATGATCGCTTTATGTATGTGAAGCAAGCCGAAGACAGCTGGGCTATTGAAAGGTTAAATCCTTAAGCTTCGCTTCAGTATGCAATTCATAGACACCCACTGTCACCTTGACTTCGATGAGTTTAAAGACGACTTTCAAAACCATGTTTACCGTGCAAACCAGCTTGGTATTCATGGTTTTGTTGTGCCTGGGATCACATTAAAACAAAGTAAAGCATTGCTGAGTTTTAAACAGCACAATCCTGGTGTTTATATTGCTTTCGGTCTTCATCCTTACTTTATGGCAGAACATCAAGGCGGTGATTTTGAACAGCTGAAAAGGTTGGCGATTGAACATCGCGAGCAGCTGGTGGCGATTGGTGAGTGTGGTATTGATGCGAGTATTGCAGATATTGAAAAGCAACAAGTGCTTTTTGTAGAGCATATTAAGCTTGCGAATGAGTTGTCGCTGCCGCTAATCGTGCATCATAGGCAAAGCCATCATTTGATCATGCAAGCATTTAAGCAAGTACAGCCAAAATGGGGCGGGGTGATCCATGCTTTCAGTGGTTCACTGCAACAAGCGCAAGCGTATATCAAACAGGATTTTAAACTTGGCGTGGGGGGCACGATAACGTATGAACGTGCCAACAAAACCAAGCAAGCCTTGGCACAAGTGCCACTCGATAGCTTAGTGCTTGAGACCGATGCGCCTTCTATGCCGCTTGCGGGTTATCAAGGGCAGGTGAACCCACCTGAACGTCTTAAAGCGGTATTTGATTGCCTAGTCGCAATTCGTAGCGAGTCAGAGTCTGAGATTGCTGAGCAGGTTTATGCGTCGTCTTGTTCGCTTTTCAAGATTTGACGCTTTACTTCCCAACGTTTTAACGCGCGCCCTAATTGCCAAGTGAATACACAGGTAATGATCAACATTAGCAACACCATACGACCGAGCTCGTGAAAGTGATGATGACTTTCACTCATGGCATCTTGGGTTAAATACACCATATTTACAAAGCCAAGGGGCTTATCGTCCGCATCAAGAATGGGCAGCACGATGGCATCTTTCAATTTGCTGATCCCCGGTAGTTGTTTGGCAATGCCTTGATTGAGCGGCTCGGCTTGAAATCCTTCACTTTTAGTTAAGAGTTGCCCTTGGTGGTCATAAATCGCAGCGCCTAACACGTAGGGGTCTTTGGCTAAATTCTTGGTCAGTTTTTCTAACTTATCAAGCGCTTGGCTTTGCATTGCAAAGCTGGCGTTCCATGCTGTTTGCTGTGCCAAACTTCGGGCTGCTTGATGCGCTTGATTATGTAACAGTTGGTGAGAGCGAAAACTGGTATTAAAGGCAATCCAAGTCAGTGTGACAAAGCAAGCCGCAGCAATGATTAAACGGATCAAGCGTCGGTTTTTCGAAGACGTTATCAAATCAAGTGCTTGTGTATTTTTCATAGTATCCATATTGAGTGCTGACAGCCTTTTGGAATGATGTTACAAATGCATTGTTACTAAATTTGGAGCTCACAATGGCTGGTATTCGCTTTAACCTTACACCGCAACTTCCACTCACCGATTTATGCACCTTAGCAAAATGGTATCAGATTGAAAATGATCACTTAGTCGAGCAAGCGTCTAAGCCATCGCAATTAGGTGAAGATTTTATCGTGTTTTTTGGTGCCCAAGCGAACACACAATTTTTGCAATATGCGATTGAGTTTATTGGCGAAGCTAATATCAATCTGGTAAGCCTATATCAACCTACAGCGCAATTAGCACCCGCGTTAGCGTTTAACGTTACAGCACAGTTTGATGACTTAAAAGCATATAAAAAACAGTTGCGCAGTTTTGCTGCTGAGCACGGTTTTGAAGGTGCCTATTTATCAAAGCCAGCCAGTTTGAGCCAGCCAGGTTTACTCATCATGGATATGGACTCTACGGCGATAGAAATTGAGTGTATTGATGAAATAGCACGATTAGCCGATGTTTATGACGAGGTTGCCAGTGTGACTGCTATGGCAATGGCGGGGCAATTAGGGTTTAGCGAAAGTTTATATCAGCGCGTGGCGAAACTTGAAGGTATTGAACTGTCTTTGATCCAACAGCTAAAAGATAATTTACCGCTGATGGAAGGTATCAAAGACCTTTGTCATACATTAAAAGCCCATAACTGGCAGTTAGTACTTGCATCTGGCGGTTTTACTTGGTTTGCGGAAGCGCTGCAAAAGCCATTGTCGCTAGAGGCCTTTTATGCCAATGAGCTGGAAATAGAAGAGGCGCGTTTAACAGGTAAAGTACTAGGCGATGTGGTCGATGCTCAGAAAAAGGCTGATATTTTAGCTAAGACGCGCACGCAGCTTGGTTTAGCGAAACAGCAAACCATTGCCATTGGTGATGGTGCCAATGATTTAGTGATGATGGCAGAAGCGGGAACAGGGGTAGCCATTCATGGCAAACCAAAAGTGGTTGAAAATGCCGATGCGGCCATTTGTCATGGCTCGTTATTACAGCTGTTGTATTTTATTGCATTACCAAAGTAATCAGTTTGCCAGTGATTAATTGTTCGAAAAAAGGAAGTCGCTGCGACTTCCTTTTTTTGTGTCTATGAAGAGGTTATCTTCGACATGCGTCCACATTTTCACAGGTAGGGAAATAACTCATATGGCAAATACCTTGTGGCGTTGAAAAACCAAACCCACCTGCAATGTTATGAGTCGCAACTTTATCAATGGTTTTTGCATTCGATAAGTTCTTTAACTTCTTTTTATTCAATTTCATGATCAGTTTCCTTCTAAATAAAGCCGAAATTGGCTTTTTCATGTTAGGGGGTAAAAAAGTTAGGAACAAGTTTTTACTCAGAGTAAAAAATTATAAAAACAGTTTGTTCAAACGATTAAATGCTATTGAAAAGCCTGCACTATTTAACTCCTTTGAATACTTAGGCTATGTGAACGATTAAGGCTCAAAAAAGTAAATCAAAATATCAACGGCAATTAAGACGATGATCACCCACTCTAAAAAAGCAGAGTGTTTGTGGTTCTGCTCAGTGCTGAGCATATCCAAAAGCGTATGAATGGTATCGAGCTTTTTCTGTAAAATTTGAATGCGCGGTAAAAAGTCCAAGTACTTACTTAATTGCTGATACAGCCCTTCCAGGTGAGGGTTGTCCCAAAAAAACTCTGGTGTATCGAGCAAGTTAAAATGCAAGTTAATATCTGTGCTGGTTTTAAATAACGCGCCTCTCAACTTAGCGAGTTGCTTGCGAGTAAGAGGCACGATACCTGTTTCAGCTAGAGTCTCAGACAAGTAAGCGTTATCGTTGATCACAGTTTGTGCTTGCTCTTCAAAAAACTCTAATTTGGCCGATTGTGCAAAGGCATGACTGAGCGCCAGTTTAGTCATACTGTCGGTATTGTCTAAATAGAGGCAATCATCTTTTATATAGAAAGAGTCAGTATCTGTTTGCTTATAAATGTAATGTTCAATACTCGGCCTATGAATAGGTTCAATTACTAAGTCTTCTATTTTAGCAATGAGTTTACTTAATTCATCTTGGTTAAAGTTCCAACACACTAAAACTGCATAATCAAAAAGCCACGCTTGTTTTTTACCAAGGGTTAGCCCATAGGCGTCTTTTATTTGTTTGGCACCATAATGATCGACTAATTTAATTTGGGCTTTTTCTTTATCAATACTGTGCCCTAGTAAGGTAATTACCAAACGATTTTCTAACTGAGTTTGCTCAGACATTGCTTGACTCCATCGTCAAAGACTTGGCCAAAATGGCGCTTATTTTCTCGCGCATTTATAGACTGAAATTTATGCAATAGAAATAGTAAGCAGAGGTTTTTAGTGATTTATTTTATTGTCGTGACGACAAAAAATAACAGTTGGACTTGAGGGGGGCCATACCGTTAAATGCGCGCAATTAAGCCAGTCCTATACATTGATTTTTTTAAGGGTAGAAATGAAAGACAACTCAGCGATTGAACAAGTTCGCGCAAGTTACAACGTACCACATTGGAGCCAAGGGTACTTTGATATAAACGACCAAGGTGAGTTAACGGTATCGCCAGATACGGCAAACCCTAACCATGCGGTGAGTTTATCTAACATTGCCGAGCAAATTCAGCAGCGCGGGTTATCTTTACCAGCTTTGGTTAGATTTCCACAAATATTACATCATCGTGTACATAGCTTATGTAATGCGTTTAACCGTGCCATTGCCTCTTACGGCTATGAAGAAAAGTATCTGTTGGTTTATCCAATAAAAGTAAACCAGCAACGCGAAGTGGTTGAAGAGATTTTAGCTAGCCAAGCTGAGCAAAGTGAGAAGCAACTTGGTCTAGAAGCAGGCAGTAAAGCAGAGCTTTTAGCGGTGTTAGCGATGGCACAAAAAGTCAGCTCTGTGATTGTGTGTAATGGGTACAAAGACCGCGAGTACATTCGTCTTGCTTTGATTGGTGAAAAGCTAGGCCACAAAGTGAATATCGTGCTTGAAAAGCGTTCTGAGCTAGAAATGGTACTTGAAGAAGCCTACAAGCTTGGCGTGACACCACGCTTAGGTATTCGTGTGCGTTTAGCTTCGCAAGGCAAGGGTAAGTGGCAGGCAAGTGGTGGCGAAAAGTCAAAATTTGGTTTGTCGGCTTCGCAAGTGCTGAGCGTATTGTCACAGTTAAAAACCAAAGACATGCAAAGCACACTACAGCTCGTGCATTTCCACTTAGGTTCGCAAATGGCGAACATTCGTGATGTGCGTACTGGTGTGAGTGAAGCGGCACGTTTTTACTGTGAGCTACGTCGTTTAGGTGCGAACTTAACCTGTATGGATGTGGGCGGTGGTTTAGCGATTGACTACGACGGCACACGCAGTCAATCAAGTAATTCGATGAATTACTCGCTTGCTGAATATGCCAATAACATCGTCTACACAATCGGGGATGTGTGTAAACAGTATGAGCAGCCAATGCCGATGATTATTTCGGAGTCGGGTCGTGCGTTAACGGCGCACCATGCGGTTTTGATCACCAATGTGATTGGCACTGAGTCATATCAAGTCGAAACGGTTGCGTCACCTGATGAGCAAGCGCCTCAGCTATTAAAAAATATGTGGCACTCATGGTTACAACTTAATAATCGTGTTGATGAGCGCGCGCTTATTGAAATCTATCACGATTGTATGAGCGACTTGGCAGAAGTGCATGCGCAATTTGCAATGGGCTTACTTAACCTAGAACAAAGAGCCTGGGCTGAGCAGTTATCGCTCCGTATTAACTATGAGTTAAAGCTGTTACTCGATGGCAAAAACCGCTTCCATCGCCCGATCATGGATGAGCTGAGTGAGCGACTAGCTGATAAGTTTTTTGTGAACTTCTCGCTGTTTCAATCATTGCCAGATGCATGGGGTATCGATCAGGTGTTCCCGGTGATGCCTTTATCTGGATTAGCAGCACAACCAGAGCGCAGAGCAGTATTACTCGATATCACCTGTGATTCTGATGGCACAGTTGATCAGTACGTTGACGGCCAAGGCATTGAGACCACTTTGCCTGTGCCAAATTGGCAAGCAGAGAGTCCTTACTTAATGGGCTTCTTCTTAGTCGGTGCATACCAAGAAATTTTAGGTGATATGCACAATTTATTTGGTGATACGCACAGTGTGGTTGTGAGCATGGACGAGCAAGGACAAAGTCATATTGTTGAGATTAACGAAGGTGACAGCGTAGAAGACATGCTGCGTTATGTTCACTTAGATGCAGACGAATTCAGACAAGCGTTTGCACAATTAGCAGAAAACAAACTGCCAGAATCAGAGCGCGCACATGTATTGGCTGAGCTAGACATGGGCTTAAAAGGTTATACCTATTTAGAAGATGTATAAAAGGTAACGAAATGCACACTGTGTTTGAAAAAGATAATTGCATGTTGTTTGGCAATGCTATGACTTTTATGCGTCGTCCTTTAGTTTTAAACCCGCTGACTGTTGAAGCCGACGTGGTGGTATTGGGGTTGCCTTATGATATGGCAACGTCAGGACGCTCAGGTGCGAGAATGGGGCCTGACGCAATGCGTAAAGCCTCGACGAATCTCGCTTGGGAAGATACCCGTTATCCGTGGCAATTTGCGCTCAATGAACATTGTAATGTGGTAGATGCCGGTGACTTGACGTATATGTCGGGCGATAGCAGCGAATTTACCGAAAAAGTAGAAGCAGCAGCGACAAGCATGCTTGAGCAAGGCAAGAGCATGCTAAGTTTTGGCGGCGATCATTTCGTGACTTTGCCTTTGCTGCGTGCCCATGCAAAGGAGTTTGGCCAAATGGCATTGGTACATTTTGATGCCCATACCGACACTTACTCAAATGGCAGTGCCTATGATCATGGCACCATGTTTTTCCATGCGCCAAATGAAGGCTTGATCGATAAGCATCGCTCAGTACAAGTGGGGATCAGAACCAACTATACCGAAGCAGACCATGGCTTCACTGTGATTGATGGTCAGCAAGGGAACGAGTTAAGCGCCGATGCCATTGCTGAAATCATCACAAACACAGTGGGTGATTTACCGGTTTATTTAACTTTTGATATTGATGCGCTTGATCCTGCTTTTGCACCAGGTACAGGTACGCCAGTATGCGGTGGCTTAACCACTGATAAGGTCTTAAATATTTTAAGAGCGTTAAAGGGTCTTAATCTAGTTGGCATGGATGTGGTTGAAGTAGCGCCAGCTTACGACAACTCAGAAGTAACTGCATTAGCAGGGGCAAGTATAGCACTTGAGTTATTGCATCTATGGACGCACAAACATAAGTTGTAATTATTAATATATATGCAAAAACAGAAGCCCGAAATCATCGGGCTTTTTTAAAGATACAATTTAATTTAATTTCATACCTTTATTTATTATTCCTCGCCTAAGTCGCTAATTAGACCTACACTTTTATAAAAAATGAATGCGGCGCACCGTAGTTATATGCTTGAGCTCCCAGTATGATACCAATCCTCAATAATACTCAATCATTTTGAGGGACTAAAACTGACGCTAACTTCGTTGGAAATTTCTTTTTTAGAACAACTAAATAGAAAAATTTCGCCTCGTTATCGACTAGTTTTTCTTGCCTCAAAATAGACCGCTTAATTAAGAGGACTGGTATAAATCTCAGGTGGTATAGAACTTATTTGTAGGAAACAATTTTTCATGGGTGAAAAAAAATCGGCAGCAACCCACAATCCATTCTTACTTTTTGTGTTATCACTCACTTTTGTTTGTGTTGGTTTTGGATTATCTAAAATTGCCTTCTATGTACAGGTGATCCCGATTTGGCTGCCTGCTGGTATTGCTTTAGCAGGGTGTTACCTATTTCGCCACAAGTTTATTCCGGTGGTGTTGATAGGCACTTTTTTCTATAACTTTGCGGCAACGCCTGAATACATCACAGATGCAACCCTAAACGCACAGATCTCGCAAAATATCATTATTGCGTGTGGCGCTGCTTTACAAGCATATTTGGGAAGTGTGTTGTTAATTCGATGGGGCGATCCACTCAGAGTTAAACATCAGCTTAGCATCTTAAAGTTTGTATTGCTTGTAGGCTTATGTGTCAGTTTACTTTCGGCGACCATAGGTACACTCTCTGCTGTATTTTTTAGCCCTCAACAAGCGCCAACTTTGCTGCTATTTAGTTTCGTTTTTTGGTGGCTGGGAGACGCATTAGGAGTGTTATTGGCAACACCCTTTGTTTTAGGTTTTATCAGGCTTTTTAGTCATACGTCTTCAACTCATAGTGGTGATAAAACGCTTACCTGGTCATTGCTCTGTCTTTTTGTGTTTGTTGTCTCAATCACCTGGTTATTTTTTGATTCCACTAAGACTGCATTCGAGCAAAGAATTGAGAAACAGTCACAAACAATTGAAAATAAAATTTATCGAGAGCTATCAGGAGCACTGTCGCAATTACAAATTTTGGCCGATAACATTCAAAATTCGCAGTTCATAGATAAACAAGCCTTCGCTAAACAAGCTGAAATACTGATGGCAAACAATGGCATTCTACAAGCTGTTTCTTGGAATCCTTTAATTACACAAAACTTAAAAGATGCGCATACTCAAATATTACAAAATACGTATGGGATTGAGTTTAAGGTTAAAGGTGAGCCAATTCAGGCAGATGATCCAATTATCTACGTACAATACATTTACCCAGAAAAGCCCAATCAAAATGCCATAGGCTTTAACGTTTACTCTAATCCTGAACGCAAAAAAACGCTTTATGCGGTTTTACAAAATATGCAACCAAAAGCTACACCGATAATTCAGCTTGTTCAGCATAAAGAAAAGCGTCCTGCATTTTTGTTGTTTTATCCTGTGTTTGACTTACACAGTTTAAAAGCGCAAACAGGAGAAAATAGACTTATCGGGTTTAGTACTGGGGTGTTTAAAGTGTCTGAAATCATCGATTCAGCGCTAGATAATGTCGATAAAGAATTGTTCCATATTCATGTATTGGAAGCCCTTACAAATACACGCATTTATTCAAGTGATGAAAACACAAATGCCGACAAAGATGAAAACGGCTTTAAACGTTTAGAAATTGTTATGTTTGGTCAGAAGTGGTTTGTCGATCTGCATTTGAACCAAGCTGTCATTAATCTATTGCAACAGCAATCTAATTTGCCCGTATTTTTGCTGCAATTCATTATTGTGACTGCGATTGTTTTGATCATTCTGCAGATGTATAACCAACAAAATGTACTTGATAAGCGAGTTTTACAAAGAACACGTTCTTTAAATAAAGCCGTTGAACAGGCTGATAAAGCCAATCGTGCGAAAAGTCGATTTCTAGCCAATATGAGTCACGAAATACGCACCCCCATGAATGCGGTTGTTGGTTTTTCTCAACTAGCAAAAGAGTCAGAAGATTTTGAGCAGGTTAAATCTTACCTTGAAAATATAGATGTATCGTCACAGCACTTACTTAATATCGTGAATGATATTTTAGATTTTTCCAAAATTGAATCGGGCAATTTTGAGCTTGTTGAAGATGAGTTCGATTTAAACAAAGCGCTCAATAAAGTGAATAACATTTTTAGATTATCAGCGACAAGTAAAGGGCTTACTTGGCGGTTTGAAAATTATTGTCCAGTTCCTTTGTTAGTCAAAGCAGATAAAACACGTTTTGAACAAGTTCTAATTAATTTGTGTGGCAATGCAATTAAGTTTACAGAGCAAGGGGAGGTTGTTCTGACCTGCAACATAATTGCACAAAGTGAACAGGGATATCAGCTGTCTATTCAAGTCAAAGATACGGGCATAGGTATCGCACAAGAGAACTGTGAACAGTTATTTTCGGCATTCACGCAAAGTGACTCCTCCACCTCAAGAAAGTTTGGCGGTACGGGTCTTGGTTTAGCGATTTCTAAACAGCTCAGTAAATTAATGAAAGGGTCTATACGGGTTGCAAATAACCACCCTCAGGGATCGGTTTTTACTTTTACGCTTGAATTACCTAAAGCTGAAAAAGAGATAGACACTGAAGTACCCATTATTAATCGAGACTTTTCGTCACTCAAAGTCTTGGTTGCCGAAGATAACCCAGTTAACCAAATGGTCATTAAAGCCATGCTGGAGAAATTAAATATAAATGCCACGCTTGTTGAAAATGGTCAGTTAGCGCTAGAAGCCATTGAAAAAAATGCTTTTGAC
Organism: Pseudoalteromonas sp. SS15; assembly: GCF_049257195.1. NCBI lineage: Bacteria > Pseudomonadati > Pseudomonadota > Gammaproteobacteria > Alteromonadales > Pseudoalteromonadaceae > Pseudoalteromonas > Pseudoalteromonas sp. SS15. Next base: position 170,738 of record NZ_JBMMUD010000002.1, on the reverse strand, counting down.
GTAGTTTTGATGGACTGTCAAATGCCTGTTTTAGATGGATATGAAGCGGTAAAACAACTTCGCTTAGTAAAGCAATTCGCAACCTTACCAGTTTTTGCTTTAACAGCCGATGCCGATACCGATAGTAGAGAAAAGGCTTTGGCGTCTGGTTTTACGCTACACGTTGCAAAGCCCCTTACCATTGAAAAGCTTAAACAGTGTTTAAGTACCCTAAAATGCTAATTTTAACTTTGTCATGCTAGAAGGCTGGCAAAGCGCCTGCAATTTAGGTTATGTTGTTTTTTCACACAATGCTGAGTTAAGGCTGTATGAAACATCTGGCATTCTATTTATTTTTACTATTTATGAGCATAAGTGCTTTTGAGGTGCGCTCTGAAAGCGAGTTGCGCTTTGTTGCCGAAGATCTCTATCCATTACATTTCATTGATAATGAAAAACATCCGCAAGGTTTTTTAGTCGACTTAGTCGAGGCGGTATTGCTCGAGTGCCAATGTAAAGGACACATCGAAATTATGCCGCAAGCGCGTGCATTTAAAGAGTTTACATCAAACTCAAACACGCTAATGATATCTTTATTAAAAACACCAAAACGTGCCAATGAGTTTAACTTTTTGGGGAGTGTGTATTTTGCAGATGCATATCTAATAGGGCTTAAGCACAGAGCATTTAAACTAATAGATTTGAAAACAGCCCAAGGGCTAAGAGTGAGCACAGTTAGAGGCTACCACAGTCATTATTATTTAGAGAGAGCAGGGTTTTCGACTGAGCATGATCTAGTGCTTGCGCCAGATCCTGCAAGTTTGCTCAAAATGTTGTACAGAGGGCGTACTGATCTGGTGCTAACAAATACCTTGTCACTGGATAAGGAGTTAAGGAACCTAGGATTAGACCCAAGTCAGATAGAAAAAAAGCTGAGCTTGCCAGACTTTCCAAATGAATTGCATTTTGTTGCAAATAAGCAGCTTAATCCAAGTTTAGCTCTGAGTTTAAGTCAATCATTGCAGAGAGTTAAACTCAGCGGAGAATACGCAAAGCTGTTTAAAAAATGGCAATTGGGCCAAACAAACACGCTTTAATCTTTCAAAAAATATGAACTGATAATTGCCAGCAATGATAGGCTGCTGAACATTAAGATAAGTGAAAGAGCACCTAATTGTTCTGCTAACAAGCCTGCACTTCCCAAAATCAAAAGTACAATTCCGGTAAACGTATTACCCACTGCAACATAGTCGGTTCTTTTATTGCCTTCGGCTAAATTCACTAAATAGGTTTTACGACCTAAACGCACACCTTGATGTGCCACACTCAAGATAAAATATAGCAGTGGCAGAAACCAAACAGAGCTAAAAAGCTGAGGTAAAAATACATGCGCAACATAAAGAGTGATGGCATTTATTGCCACCAAGGCAGAACTGAGCGCCATGACACGTTTACTCGATAAATCACTTAAGCGCCCCCAGATTGGTGCTGAAACTAAACTAGCAGCGCCAGATACCAGCATAAATATCGCCAGAACAGCAAAATCGAATGCTTGCTCTGAGGCAAGTACTATGTAAAACGGGGCACTCAAAGCTGAGCAAAGTAGCAATGTACGCGTCAGTAAAAACAGCGCAAAGTTGCTATCTTCATAAATCATCCGAAACTTGCTTAACGCTGCTTTTAAGCCGTTTTTTCCGCCATCAGTCGCGCCTTTATATTCGTTTATTTGCCCATAACTTAAGGTAGCTAATAACCACATAACAGCAGCTAAGCTTAATGCCCATAATATAGTTTGTTCTTGTTGACTGTCAGAAAACATAAAAAACAGCCCAAACAGCACCGTTGCTAAGCCAGATAAACTGGCGGTTAAGCCACTTAAATTGCCTCTTTGTGTTTTAGGAATGGTTTTGCCCAGTACGTCTTTGGCGGCAATTGAGTTAAAACCTCTGGCCAAAGAGAAAATAATGAGCGTGCCAATAATAGCAATACCCGCTTCATAACCGCTTAAAGTAAAGCTTATCGCAATCAATGCCAGCATGCATAAGGCTTGAGTCAGTGAACCAAATACCCATACCCACTTTCGTAGTGGTAGTTTTCTGATGAAACTTGCAATAGCAAGTTGAGGTAACAGTGAGCCAGATTCTCTTATCGGCACCAGCCACGAAATAAAAACAGCGGGCACTTGTAAGCTTTGTAATAGCCAAGGCAAAGTCACTTTTGGATTGAGCAATGCATCTGCAAATTGGCTAAACAGCTGGCTGAATAGCGTCAATACGAAGTTATGAGGGACGACTTTACAGGCAGAATCATCAAGTGGCTTACAGGCCCTGGCATCTTCTTCATTACTGAGTAGCTTAAAGAGGTTGTCTTTATAGTTTTTCATTTATATTCCTCAATTTCCTTGCCGACACTTCTAAATACTCGATTCTGTTTTTACTTAACCACAATACGCCAGTTAAGTAAAAATGATCGCTTTAAATTTTGGAGCACCAAGCTGGTGGCATAATAAAAAATACACCAATGGTCAGACCACTTTAATTTGTACTGTGGTTTTTCCTAAAGTTGTATAAAGTTTAGACTTTGGTTGTAGAAAAGCTGTGGTTAAACCGTGCAGAATTTTGACAGTATCACGGGTTTTTGATAGTGTAATGCGCAAATTTGGTATTACCAATTTACCTTTTGGTTAAGATTACCTAGCAATGTGATGTTAGATGGTCTTTTCAACATGCTTAAATTCGGCGTTTGATCAATGTCTTTAAAGATAAAAGCAGCAAAATTATCCGATGTTATTTTAGAGCAACTTGAGAATATGATCCTCGAGGGCTCTTTAATGCCAGGTGAAAAGTTGCCTCCAGAAAGGGAGCTTGCGAAGCAGTTTGAGGTTTCACGACCTTCTCTTCGAGAAGCAATTCAGAAGCTTGAGGCAAAAGGACTCGTGACACGTCGTCAAGGCGGCGGAACGTATGTAAAGAATCAATTAGAACAGGGGCTCACTGATCCGCTGTTTGACTTGATCAGTAAGCATCCAGAATCGCAATTCGATTTACTGGAGTTTCGTCACGCACTAGAAGGGATCGCGGCATATTATGCAGCGCTTCGCGGTACAGACACTGACTTTGAGAAAGTTCAGCAAAGTTTTGACAATATCGCCGATGTGCACGGGGACCTAGAGCAAAAAGCACAAGCAATTAATGCATTTCATTTTGCAGTGGCTGAAGCGTCACATAACGTGGTGCTACTACACCTTGTTAAAGGCATGCAGTCTTTGCTGGAGCAAAATGTATTACAAAACTTACAAGTTTTGGTGCAAAAGAACGACGTCAGTGAACAACTTGCTGAGCACCGTAAATTGTTGATGGATGCTGTTATAGAAGGTAATCCAGAGCAAGCACGATTAGCCAGTAACGCGCACTTAGCGTTTATTGAAGAAGCATTACTTGAAGCGGATAAAGAACGTTCGCGGATCGCACGTAGTTTAAGACGTACCAGTAACAATCGAGTTCGTTAAAATTAACCAGAAGTAATTAAATTCGTATTTTAAACATAAGGAACACTCCATATGTCTGAAGTCAATAAAATTGACGTAGACGCGTTAGAAACCCAAGAGTGGTTACAAGCGCTTGAGTCTGTAGTAAAAGAAGAGGGCGTTGAACGCGCTCAATACTTATTAGAGCAAGTATTAGAACAAGCTCGTCTTGATGGCGTTGATATGCCAACAGGTATTACTACAAACTATGTAAATACTATTCCAGCAGATCAAGAGCCTGCATACCCAGGTGACACAACCATTGAACGCCGTATTCGTTCAATCGTTCGTTGGAATGCGATCATGATCGTTTTACGTGCGTCTAAGAAAGACTTAGAGCTAGGCGGCCACATGGCGTCTTACCAGTCTTCGGCTGCATTCTATGAGATGTGTTTCAACCACTTCTTCCGTGCACCAAACGAAAAAGACGGTGGTGATTTAGTTTATTACCAAGGTCACATTTCACCAGGTATCTACGCACGTGCTTTCCTAGAAGGTCGTTTAACTGAAGAGCAACTAGATAACTTCCGTCAAGAAGTAGACGGTAAAGGTATCTCTTCATACCCACATCCTAAGTTGATGCCTGAGTTCTGGCAGTTCCCAACTGTATCTATGGGTCTAGGTCCAATTGCATCAATCTACCAAGCTCGTTTCCTTAAATACCTAGAAGGTCGTGGTCTGAAAGAGACGAACGAGCAGCGCGTTTATGCGTTCTTAGGTGACGGTGAGATGGATGAACCAGAATCACGTGGTGCAATTTCTTTCGCTGCGCGTGAGAAGCTAGATAACCTTTGTTACCTAATCAACTGTAACCTTCAGCGTCTAGACGGCCCAGTAATGGGTAACGGTAAGATCATTCAAGAACTTGAAGGTCTATTTAAAGGTGCTGGCTGGAACGTCATTAAAGTAGTTTGGGGCTCTGGTTGGGATCTACTACTTGCGAAAGACACCTCTGGTAAGCTTTTACAGCTTATGAACGAAACTATCGATGGTGATTACCAGACTTATAAGTCAAAAGACGGTGCATACGTGCGTGAACACTTCTTCGGTCGTTACCCAGAAACTGCAGCACTTGTTGCAGATATGACTGATGACGAGATCTTCGCGCTTAAGCGTGGTGGTCACGATACATCTAAGCTTTTTGCAGCTTACAAAGCAGCGCAAGAAACAAAAGGCCGTCCTACTGTAATCCTAGCTAAAACGGTTAAAGGTTACGGCATGGGTGAAGCAGCTGAAGGTAAAAACATTGCGCACCAAGTTAAGAAAATGGACATGACGCACGTTGAACACCTTCGTTCACGTCTTGGTCTTGAAGACTTGGTATCTGACGAGCAAATCAAAGACTTACCATACTTGAAGCTTGAAGAAGGCTCTGCAGAGTACGAATACTTACATGCGCGTCGTAAAGCACTACACGGTTACACGCCACAGCGTTTACCTAATTTCACGCAAGCACTAGAAATTCCAACGCTAGAGCAATTTAAGCCACTTCTAGAAGAGCAAAAGCGTGATATCTCTACGACTATGGGTTATGTACGTGCGCTAAATATCTTATTAAAAGATAAAGGCGTAGGTAAAAACATCGTACCTATCATTGCGGATGAAGCACGTACCTTTGGTATGGAAGGTTTATTCCGTCAAATCGGTATTTACAACCCGCATGGCCAGAACTACACGCCTCAAGACCGTGACATCGTTTCTTACTACAAAGAAGCAACATCAGGTCAGGTACTTCAAGAAGGTATCAACGAGCTAGGTGCAATGTCTTCATGGGTTGCTGCTGCAACGTCATACTCGACAAATGACCTGCCGATGATCCCATTCTACATCTATTATTCTATGTTCGGTTTCCAACGTGTTGGCGACATGGCGTGGATGGCGGGTGACCAACAAGCGCGTGGTTTCTTACTAGGTGCAACCGCTGGTCGTACAACCCTTAACGGTGAAGGTTTACAGCACGAAGACGGTCACTCGCACATTCAAGCGGGTACTATTCCTAACTGTATTTCTTATGACCCAACGTTCGTATTTGAAGTAGCGGTAATCCTACAAGACGGTATTCGTCGTATGTACGGTCCTGAGCAAGAAAACGTGTTCTACTACCTAACGCTAATGAATGAGAACTACGCACAACCTGCTATGCCAGAAGGTGCGGAAGAAGGTATTCGTAAGGGTATCTACAAGCTTGAAGAAAATGCAGGCGACAAAGCACACGTTCAGCTAATGGGTTCAGGTACTATCTTAAATGAAGTACGTAAAGCAGGTCAGATCCTAAGCGAAGAGTACGGTATTGGTTCAGATGTATTCTCAGTAACCTCATTCAATGAGCTTGCGCGTGATGGTCAAGATGTTGAGCGTTTCAACATGCTTAACCCAACAAGCGATGCAAAAGTACCTTACATCACATCTGTATTAGGTGAGTCTCCGGCAATTGCTGCAACTGACTACATGAAGAACTATGCAGAGCAAGTACGTGCATACATGCCAAGCGCATCGTACAAAGTACTAGGTACTGATGGTTACGGTCGTTCAGACAGCCGTGAAAACTTACGTCGTCACTTCGAAGTAAATGCAGGTTACGTAGTAGTCGCTGCACTTACAGAGCTTGTTAAGCAAGGTAAAGTTGACGCATCAGTTGTTGCTGACGCTATCAAGAAATTTGATATCGACACAACGAAAACTAACCCACTATACGCATAAGAGGCAGATAGAATGGCAATCGAAATTCATGTTCCAGACATTGGCGCAGATGAGGTTGAAGTAACTGAGATCCTAGTTAATGTAGGTGACACAGTTGAAGTTGATCAATCTCTTATCACTGTTGAAGGTGATAAAGCTTCAATGGAAGTGCCAGCTGCGCAAGCGGGTACAGTGAAAGAAATTAAAGTAGCTGAAGGCGACACTGTTGCAACTGGCTCTTTAATTATGATTTTTGATGCTGCTGGTGATGCACCTGCAGCAGCCGAGCCTGAAGCACCAGCAGCCCCAGCGGCTGCACCTGCTCCAGCAGCGGCATCTGAATTAAAAGAAGTTCACGTACCAGACATCGGTGGTGACGAGGTTGAAGTAACTGAGATCATGGTTGCTGTAGGCGACGTGGTTGAAGCTGACCAATCAATCTTAAACGTAGAAGGCGACAAGGCTTCTATGGAAGTACCAGCACCATTTGGCGGTACAGTTAAAGAAATCAAAGTTGAAGTTGGCGGCAAAGTAGCAACGGGCTCGTTAGTATTCGTATTTGAAACAGGTGCATCTGCGCCGGCAGCGGTTGAAGCGGCTCCTGCGGCAGCGCCTGCTCCAGCAGCGGCGGCAGAACTGATCGAGGTTCACGTACCTGACATCGGCGGTGACGAAGTTGAAGTAACTGAAGTCATGGTTGCGGTAGGCGATGTAGTTGAAGCTGACCAATCAATCTTAAACGTAGAAGGCGATAAGGCTTCTATGGAAGTACCAGCACCATTTGCAGGTACTGTTAAAGAAGTGAAGGTTGAAGTTGGCGGTAAAGTGTCGACTGGTTCTCTTGTTTTTGTATTTGAAACGCAAGGCTCTGCACCTGTAGCTGCGCCAGCACCTGCAAAAGCAGCTCCGGCAGCACCTGCGGCAAAACCAGCGCCAGCAGCGGCACCTGCAGCTTCAGCACAAAAAGATGAATTTGTAGCGAACGACCAATACGCACATGCATCACCTGTAGTTCGTCGTCTAGCGCGTGAGTTTGGTGTAAACTTAGCACGTGTAAAGGGCACGGGTCGCAAGAACCGTGTACTTAAAGAAGACGTACAAAACTACGTGAAAGAATTAGTGAAGCAAGTTGAATCAGGTCAGCTATCTAAAGGTGGCAACACCGGTGGTGGCGAGCTAAACCTAATTCCTTGGCCAAAGGTAGACTTCAGCAAGTTTGGTGAAGTTGAAGAGAAGAAACTTTCTCGTATTCAAAAGCTTTCTGGTGCAAACCTTCACCGTAACTGGGTACAGATCCCACATGTTACGCAATTTGACGAAGCAGACATCACCACGCTAGAAGCATTCCGTAAAGAGCAGAATGTACTGGCTGAGAAGAAGAAAATGGGCGTGAAGATCACTCCACTAGTATTCGTAATGAAAGCAGCAGCTAAAGCACTAGAAGAGTTCCCAACGTTTAACTCATCACTGTCTGAAGATGGCGAAAGCTTAATTCTTAAGAAGTATGTAAACATTGGTATCGCAGTAGATACACCAAATGGTCTAGTTGTTCCTGTTGTTCGTGACGTGAACAAGAAAGGCATCATTGAGTTATCTCGTGAGTTGATGGAAATCTCTAAGAAAGCACGTGAAGGTAAACTAACTGCATCTGATATGCAGGGCGGTTGTTTCACTATTTCTAGTCTAGGTGGCATCGGTGGTACTGCGTTTACACCAATCGTAAACGCGCCAGAAGTTGCTATCTTAGGTGTGTCAAAGTCAGACATGAAGCCAAAGTGGAATGGTAAAGAGTTTGAGCCGCGCCTAATGGTGCCGCTAAGCTGTTCATACGACCACCGTGTAATTGACGGTGCGTTAGCAGCACGCTTTACTGCAACACTTGCAGCTTACCTAAGCGACATTCGTCAGCTGGTAATGTAAAACTCAAAAATCCCACTGATTTTCAGTGGGATTTTGTTTGTATCCTCTGATACAATCGACGCACACTTTTTTAGTCTGCCCCTTGTTCCTCCTGACAAATGGATGACATGGCAGTGAGTATAACGAGTAGGGCAACGCCAATTTGGCATAACCCGTTCGCAAAATATTAAGGTTAAAACATGAGCAACGAGATCAAAACTCAAGTTGTTGTACTAGGCGGTGGTCCTGGTGGTTACTCTGCAGCTTTCCGTGCTGCTGATTTAGGTTTAGACGTTACACTTATCGAATCACGTAACACTCTAGGTGGTGTTTGCTTGAACGTAGGTTGTATCCCTTCAAAAGCATTACTTCACGTTGCTAAAGTAATCGACGACGCGAGCGAAATGGCATCTCATGGTGTTACTTTCGGTGCTCCACAAATCGACCTAGACAAAATCCGTTCTTGGAAAGAGTCTGTAATCGGTCAATTAACTGGTGGCTTAGACGGCATGGCGAAGATGCGTAAAGTTAACGTTGTTAACGGTTACGGCAAATTCACAGGTGCTAACACTATCGCTGTTGAAGGCGAAAACGGTACTACAACGGTTAGTTTCGACAATGCAATCATTGCAGCGGGTTCTCAGCCTGTAAATCTACCTTTCATCCCAGAAGATGAGCGTGTAATCGATTCAACTGGTGCACTTGAACTTAAAGACGTACCTGAGAAGTTACTTGTATTAGGTGGTGGTATCATCGGCCTTGAGATGGGTACTGTTTACCGTGCACTAGGTTCACAAATCGACGTTGTTGAATTTGCTGATCAACTAGTACCTGCAGCGGATAAAGACATCATCAAGATTTACCAAAAATACGTTAAGAACAAGTTCAACGTAATGCTTTCTACAAAAGTAGTGGCTGTTGAAGCGAAAGAAGATGGTCTATACGTATCATTCGAAGGCAAGAACGCTCCAGCTGAGCCAGTACGTTACGACAAAGTACTAGTAGCTGTAGGTCGTACACCTAACGGTAAACTACTTGACGCTGAAAAAGCGGGCGTAGCTGTTGACGAGCGTGGCTTCATCAATACTGACAAGCAAATGAAGACAAACGTAAACCACATCTTCGCGATTGGTGACATCGTTGGTCAACCAATGCTTGCGCACAAAGCAGTTCACGAAGCGCACGTTGCTGCAGAAGTTATCTCTGGTCAGAAGCATTACTTCGATCCTAAGTGTATTCCTTCAATCGCATACACAGATCCAGAAATCGCTTGGGTTGGTGTAACTGAGAAAGAAGCAAAAGAGCAAGGCCTTAACATTGAAACTGCGGTATTCCCGTGGGCAGCATCTGGCCGTGCAATCGCTTCAGCACGTACAGAAGGTTCAACTAAGCTTATCTTCGATAAAGACTCAGGTCGCGTTATCGGTGGTGCTATGGTTGGTATCAACGCAGGTGAAATGCTTGGTGAGATCGGCCTAGCGGTAGAAATGGGTGCAGACGGTGAAGACCTAGCGCTTACTATCCACGCTCACCCAACGCTGAACGAGTCAATCGGTCTAGCTGCTGAAATCTTTGAAGGTTCAATCACTGACCTACCAAACAAAAAAGCAGTTAAAAAGAAGAAGTAATTCTTTGATTTAAAGCTTTAAAAAAACCCGCTTCGGCGGGTTTTTTTGTTATCTGCTACATTAAAGTGTAACTTTTACATATTCTCCGGGGGCATCATAGATACCCGGCTTTTCGTCAGTTTGTGTTGCTCTGGCCTCTACTTTAGTGTCATTGAGGTTATTCAGCCACTGATGCCAGTGAGGCCACCAAGAACCTGTTTGATGCTTAGCTTTATCAAACCAATCTTGCGCTTCTCCTTTGGCTTCTGGGCCATAAAAGTAACCGTACTTATTTGCCTCAGGCGCATTAATTACACCGGCAATGTGACCACTCTCACCCAGCACAAAAGTCACTGGGCTTGCGGTATTTTGCACACCTTTAAATGTGGCTTGCCAAAGCGCAATATGATCATCACGCGTAGAGAGCATATAAATCGGTGTTTTTACCTTGCTCAAATCAATTTTAGTACCACGAATACTGATTGCTTTGGGTTCTACCAGTTTGTTTTCTAGATAGAGATTACGCAGCATAAAGTTATGGCATGCAGCAGTCAGGTTGGTGCTATCACCATTCCAGTAAAGCAAATCCATATTCATGGGGGCTTTACCTTTGAGGTAATTATTCACATAATAATTCCAGTACAGGCTATTTTCTCTAAGCATGCTGAATGCGGTACCTAGTGAGTGACCATGCATGACTCCATTTTCAGTATTATAAGCCTCAAGCGCTGCAATTGTTGGCTCATTGATAAAGACACCAATCTCTCCAGGCTGAGCAAAATCGAGCAATGTGGTTAATAAGGTCGCACTTTTAATACGCTGCTTCATACGTTTCGCTGTGAAATAAGCCAATGTTGTGGTCAGCAAAGTACCGCCAATACAATAGCCCATGGCATTGACATAAGTTGTGCCTATATGTTTCTCGATGGCATCAAGGGCAGCTATCACGCCATCAACCACATAATCTTCAAAGCTGATGTGTGCCATGCTTGGATCAGGGTTTTTCCACGACATCATGAATACGGTATGGCCCTGATCTACAGCCCATTTCACCATCGAGTTTTGTTGTTGCAAATCTAAGATATAGTACTTGTTCACATAAGGTGGAATGATTAATAGAGGCGTCTCGAGTACTTGCTCTGTGGTTGCACTGTATTGGATTAATTCAAATAAATGGTTTTGATACACCACACGACCAGGGGTAGTGGCTAGGTCTTCCCCGAGTTTATAAGCTTGCTCTTCAGTCATGCTAATACGCAGCATATCTTGGCTTTTGGCTAAGTCTTTTTTAAGCAGTTCAAAGCCTTTTACTAGGTTTTCACCTTTTGACTCTAGGGTGAGTTTAAGTAATTCAGGGTTAGTGCTGATAAAGTTACTGGGCGCAAGCGAGTTAATGGTTTGTCTGGCAAAAAACTCAAGGCGTTCTTTTTGTTTTTCGTCTAGCCCTTGAGTATCACGAATATTTTGTAACAGTGACTCACCAAATAATAAGTAACTTTGTTTGATGTAGTTAAACCATGGGTTTTGTTGCCATTGTTCGTCTTTAAAACGGCGGTCGCCACGCTCTTCACTGATGACAGGTGCAACGTTTTCGTCACCGGCTTGCATCGCGTTTTGCATTATCTGCAATTGCTGCTGCCACCAGTTCGTTTGATTCTTTATTAATGTCTCAGGCTGCTGGCTTAGGGCTTGCAACCAGGTGGTAAAGTCTTTGCTGTTTTGTTCGTTTAAAGCTTGTTGAACAGGGCTTTGTTGGCTCAGGCTTTGGGTAAAGGAGTTAAAAATTTCTTGGTTTTGTTGCCACCAAGATTGCATCGTAGCATTTAAGGCGTCGTTATCCATCTTCATCATGATTGTCCTAATGACACAACTAGACGCTGCTTGGGTGTCGCAGCATGAAGGCAAGAAGAGCAGGTAGCGGTAGAAATACCGCTACCTAAATAAGTCTTAAGCTTGAGCTGTTTGCATTTGCTCTTTAGTTAAAGCTTCAAGGTTGTCTTTGAACTCTTGACCTAGTTTAGTTAGCTTTTGACCGTCTTCAATCATTTGCTGGCTTAGCTGAGTCATTGCAGACACTTGGCTTAAGTTAAAATCGATTGCAGATTTAACATCTTGTACTTCAGTCGCTGCTTTTAATTGCGATACAGAAGCATTTGAAATGTTTTGTACTGCATCAATTTGAATGCTCGCTAGCTGTTCAATGTTCTTTGCAACAAGTTGGTTGAACTTGATTGCTGGGCCGAAAAACTTTTGGTTTTGTTCAGTTAGCGTGTTTAGTAAATCAGTGTACATAACGTTTTCCTTTTGAGTCGTTGAAATTGTTCAAAAAATGGGTTGAGTGTTAACTGCTTACTCAACTAACTTAATTCATGTATAAACCGCCGTTTAAAGCGAGTGTTTCACCTGTGATATAAGCCGCATCGTCAGATGCTAAAAATCGGACTGCTTTGGCGACTTCTTCTGGAGTCGCTAAACGCTGCATAGGCACTTGGCCGCGAATGTTATCTAGTACCTCAGGTTTCATTGCTGCAACCATCGGGGTTTCTGTATAACCTGGAGCAACCACATTCACTGTGACACCAGCGCGCGCACCTTCATAAGCAAGAGATTTAGAAAAGCCGATCATACCCGCTTTTGCTGCGGCATAGTTTGCTTGTCCAAATTGGCCTTTTTGACCGTTTACACTTGAGATGTTGATGATACGACCTTGCTTTTGTGCACACATATGCGCAAATAAAGGTTGAGTCATGTTGAAAAGAGAGTTCAAGTTGGTATCAATCACTTCTCGCCATTGTTCAATCGACATTTTCTTGAACGTGGTATCTCGAGTGATACCAGCGTTATTAACCAATACATCAATGTGTTGATGCTCTTCGATGAGATCGTCTAGGACAAGTTTACAAGCTTGCGTATCAGTAACATCTAAAAACGCCGCTTGGACATGTTTTGGATTGATGTTTGCTTCATTGAGCCATTGATCAAAGTCAGCTTGGGTTCGACGTTGACTGGCAACGGCGATAACGAAGAATTGGTTTTCTACAAGAGATTGAACGATGGCTGTACCAATGCCACCAAAGGCGCCAGTTACAATGGCAGTTTTTTGTATATCCATGATGATTTCCCTACATCTTTTATGACAATTTAACTGCATTTGTCATGTTTGCTTTAGGCAACAAACACCAGTGAAATTCACTTGAGTGATCGTTAAGTGACTTCATTATTTGCGAAAAAAGTGACAGTTTTTTAACCAAACCATGACCTTTTTAAGAACTCACTCTTGCGGCTTACTTTAAGCGTAAACCCCATAGTGCGGTTTATCATATAGTCTATCGTTATGCTCGAAATTTGCACAATTTATAACTTGATCTAAATCTAGTTTTCTTTACTAAACTTAAAGTAAGGAAAAATTAAGGTCAGACTATGCGCGTTCAGTCTTCATTACTTATTTTTAAAGTTGCTTCGAGCACATGTGTGTTTTTAATCATGCTTGCAAGTTGGTTAATGTATTCACACATAGATCATACCCAGCAAGTTGAACTGCAGTTAAATCGTCTAAAGTTAGCCGCAGCGCGATTAGTTGGCGTAAAAAATGACTACATACAAGAAAGGCAGCCAGAATTTATTGAGTCTTTCGACATGCATTATTTTCAGTTCGAAAAAGAATACGGTGAGCTTGCTCAACTTCTTTTAGATGAGCCAAAAGTCATGCAGCAACTTTCCGCAATAGAATCTAATACCGCACAACTAAGGCAAACTTTAAAGCGTTTTGAACAGTTCCAAATCAAGTTAGGTCATGAGGCTGATGAGGGTGTATATGGCTTGTTTAGACGTCACGCTCATCAGTTACAAAGTTATGTGCAAACAGCTGAACAGCCCATGTTAGAGCTAAAGGTACTTGAATTACGACGTGCAGAGAAAGACTTTTTACTGCGACACGATCATGCCTATATTGAACGTCATACTGGAATTTACGAAAAGTTATATCAAAAGCTGCAATCCGAAAACCCTCAAGCTGCACTGCTACTCAAAGCTTATCGCCAAGGTTTTTTATCTTATAGTGCAGTGCTCACAGAAATTGGTTTGAACTCTAAGCAGGGCTTGAGAAAGCAACTTGATGAGCAAAAAAATGCGCTAACAACCAGAATATTAGGGTTAAGCAATACCATTATTTTACAGGATCACGATACCAAGCAAGCTTGGGTTTTAAGTTTACTGGGCATGATAATTTTGATTTGCTCTGTATGTTTTGTTCTATTGATGATATTGCATGCAAGAGTCTCGAAAAAGATCAATGTGATCAATGATGTCTTAGATAAGGTTGTTGAACATGAAAACTTTAAACTCAGGACTGATCTCAATAATACCGATGAGTTAGGTCAAATAGGCACGCATGTCGATAAATTACTTGAATATCTTGATGGTCTACTAGTGCGTTTGTCTTCGGCACAAAAGCGCCTTTTAGAAGATGCTGAAGTGGCAAGCTTCAGTAATGTCATCAATCGCTTTGCCCAAGAGTTAAACGCCCCTCTCGGTGAGGTTAAAAGTGGCAAAGGAGACATGGCAGAGTTAATCGCTATCTTAAAAAGTAATTTAAGAGATGAACTGGATGAAAGCACCTCCATTTCTGAAATGATAAATCATCTAGAAAGTACGCTGGATATTATTGAGAGCAATTTAAAAGTCAGTGAGCAACTTATTGAAGAATTTAAACTTATTTCTTCTAATCAGCACTTTGATGATCTGAGCTACTTTAATTTACTTGATCAAGTAGAGCAGGCTTTTAGAAGTAACGACGGTTTATTACCTGCAGATGACTATGATATCACCTTTGATATTTCAGAAGGGTTGTTTATTAATAGCTACCCCGCAGCAATCAATCAGATCATTAACTTGTGCATTCATAACAGTATTAAACATGGCAAAATAGCCAATCAGAAACTCCATATTGTGGTCTCGGCAATGGTTGTTAATGACTTTGTGCATATCTATTTTAAAGACGATGGCATGGGCATAGACAAAGAAATTTTGCCGGTTATATTTGAGCCGTTTATTACTTCAAAACGTCAAAGTGGTGGTACTGGTCTAGGTATGAGCATTATTTATAATTTAGTGACGCAGAAGTTAAAAGGTGAGGTGAAAATGCAAAGCCCAGCGCATGGTGGTGCTTGCCTTCACATCATATTGTCAGAGACTGAATTTTCACAAAAACAATTATCTGACGTGAGCTCAGATGAAATGGATTAGTACTTAATTGAGTTATACCTCCGCTCAAAATAGCGCACTTAATCAAGAGGGTTGGTATTATTTAGATAGAAAAGTAAATTCGCCCCCAAAAGCGAGTTAAAAAAACAAAAAAGCCATGATCCTCATCATGGCTTTTTATGTCACTTTAGCGGTTAAGCCTTTTTACTGGCAACCCACTCGTCAACGAACTTTTCTAGTACGTTAAGCGGCACTGGGCCATTTTTCAGTACTACATCGTGGAACTGGCGAATATCAAACTTGTCACCAAGTTCTTTCTTCGCGTCTTCACGTAGCTCTAGGATCTTAAGCATACCCACTTTATAAGCGGTTGCTTGAGAAGGCATTACGATGTGACGTTCAACCATTTTAACACCGTCAGACTTAGCGTTAGGGGTGTTATTCACGTAGTAATCGATACCTTCTTGGCGAGTCCACTTCATGGCGTGAATACCTGTATCTACCACTAGGCGACATGCACGCCATAATTCCATAGCAAGACGACCAAAATCTGAATATGGGTCTTCATACAGGCCCATTTCTTTTGGTACTAGCTCAGAGTATAAACCCCAACCTTCGATATAAGCTGTGTAGCCACCGAATTTACGGAATTTAGGCACACCTTCAAGCTCTTGCGCGATAGCAATTTGCATGTGGTGACCTGGGATACCTTCGTGGTAAGCAAGTGCTTCCATTTGGTAAGTAGGCATTGCTTCCATGTCATAAAGGTTTGCGTAGTAAATACCAGGGCGAGAGCCATCTGGTGCAGGCTGCTGGTAGAACGCTTTACCAGCCGCTTTTTCACGGAATGCTTCAACACGCTTAACGATCATGTCTGCTTTTGGCTTAACAATAAATAATTCATCAAGACGAGATTTTAAGTTGTCGATCATCGCAGTAGCATCTTTAAGATACTTCTCTTTACCCTCTTCTGTATTCGGTAAGTAGAATTGCTTGTCGGTTTTCATGAATTCCATGAAGGCTTTTAAGTCACCTTTAAAGCCAACCTTTTCTTTGATTGCTCGCATTTCGTCATGAATACGTGCAACCTCTGCAAGGCCAATTTCATGGATCTCTTTAGCCGTTAGCTCTGTAGTCGTTGTACGAGCAAGGGCATTGTTAAAGAAGGCTTCACCTTCAGGGAACTTCCAAGCACCGTCACGGGTATCTGCTTTTTTCTCAAGCTTAGCAAGGTAGTTAATTAGCTTGTTGTAAGACGGCTTGATAGCAGTTTTAAGTGCTTCAGTCGCTTCATTGATAAGTGCTGCCTTTTCAGAATCAGCGATCTCTAGTTTGTTTACCTTACGTTTGAAGTCAGCAAGTAGAGTAGAGTCGTCACCTTTTTCAAACGGCGCGCCTTTAATGATGTTCTTGCTTGATTCAATTACGTGAGGGAAAACAAACTTAGGTGCAATAATGCCTTTTTGTGCACGGATCTCTAATGAGTCGATAAGTTGGTCGAATACTTTAGTGACGCCATTTAAACGTGAGATATACGCTTTCGCATCTTCTACGCTAGTGATTTGGTGTTGGTTAATTAAAAATGCAGGCACCATTGAGTGCGTACCAAACATTTGGTTAACCGGATAGTTATGGTAGCGCCATTTGAAATCAGCAATGCCATTTTCTAAGCTTTGTTGCATTAGGTCATAACTAACCTGAGTATTAGCATCAAGCTTGCTGCGGTCAATTGCAGTTAAACGAGCAAGATTCTTTTTCGTGATTTCAAGATCTTCAAGTGCGCGTGCTTCACTGTCATCATCCCATTTATCATAGTCTTTTTTGATGCCCATGTAAGTTTGGTATACCGGGCTGCGCATGACGCCATCCATGAAGATTTCTTCGAAAAGCGCATTGGCTTTTTCTACTTCACTTTGGACAACTTGAACTTGGGGTGCAGGAGCAGGTTTTTCAGCAGTTTGCTGACAACCAGCCAAAAATGCTGCGCTGATTGCTGCAGCAATAATGGTGAGTTTACGCATTGTTATCTACCTTTGAGTTTTTTGTACGCTATGGATTATCCGAGCGCGTTTTTATTTTTATAAAAACAGCAATGCTGTTTAAACAAATAATTCTAGCAGGTCATTTAAAAAACGGTGGCCTTTATTTGTAACCAACCATGAATGGCCTAAATCTTCTATTAATCCTTTATCAAGTGCAGTGTTAATTGCAGCTTCAATTTTGCTTATTGGTAAGCCAGAATAATAGATGAACTGATTTTTATTGCATGGCTCTCGCAGCCTAAATTGGTTCATAAAGAACTCAAATGGGCGGTCTTCATTTTCAACTTGCCAGCTTTTATATAAATATGGCTTGCTAAGATCCATATAACCACGAGGGTGTTTCACTTTTACGGTACGTAAAATACCATCTTGTTTAGGCTGAGTTATCTTACCGTGGGCGCCACAGCCTATACCTAGGTAATCACCGAAGCGCCAATAATTTAAATTGTGTTTACATTGATAACCAGGTTTTGCATAGCCTGAGATTTCGTAGTGCTCATAACCGGCTTCAGCCAGTAATTTTTGCCCTTGTTCTTGAATATCCCATAGAGTGTCATCTTCAGGGAGAACCGGAGGTTTAGAAGCAAACTGAGTGTTTGGTTCAATGGTCAATTGATACCAAGATAAGTGAGGAGGATTAAGCGCAATGACTTTTTGTAAATCACTTAACGCATCTTCGACACTTTGACCTGGCAGACCATGCATTAAATCCATATTAAAAGAATTTAATCCTGCAGTTTGTGCTTCTTTTGCTGCGTTTATGGCTTCATTTTCGCCATGAATACGGCCTAGGGATTTTAACTTATCGGCCTGTAAACTTTGCACACCAATTGAGATACGGTTAATACCCGCTTCAACATAATGCTTAAACTTATCTTTTTCTACTGTGCCCGGATTCGCTTCTAGGGTAACTTCAATATCATCTTCAAAGGGGATAAGCTTTTCTATTTCGGCTAATAACCATTGATAGGCCTTACCCGATAACAAACTAGGTGTGCCGCCACCGACAAAAATACTGTGTAGTTTGCGACCTTGCACTAAGTGCAAATCAGCCTGCAAGTCGTGGAGTAAGTGTTGAATATATTCTTGTTCAGGTATTTCACCCTTTTGACCGTGGCTATTAAAGTCGCAGTAAGGGCATTTTTGCACGCACCAAGGTACGTGCACATATAAGCTTAGAGGAGGAAGTTGCACAATTAGCCTTTTAATTTAGCAACGAGTTGCTGCAGTGCCTGACCACGATGGCTCAGGGCATTTTTTTGCTCCTTCGTTAATTGTGCAGACGTGCATCCTTCGCTTGCTACATAAAACACCGGATCATAACCAAAGCCTTCACGGCCTTGTTGATCTTCTGTGATGGTCCCTTCCCAGCTTGCTTGACAAACGAGTGGTGTCGGGTCATCAGCATGACGCATATAAACTAACACACACCAAAAACGCGCAGAACGCACAGCTTTACTTTGCATCTCAACCAGTAACTTATCGATATTGTCTTGGTCGTTTGCGTTTTCACCAGCAAAACGTGCTGAATACACGCCTGGCGCGCCGTTTAAGGCATCGACCTCAAGACCCGAATCATCGGCTATAGCAGGAAGCCCTGTTATTCTTGCTGCATGGCGTGCTTTAATTATGGCATTTTCGATGAAGGTAGTGCCTGTTTCTGGCACGTCAGGTACATCAAACTGGCTTTGTGGTAATACTTCAATGTTTAACTCATTAAGCATTGCACCTAGCTCTTTAACTTTACCTTGGTTGCCTGTGGCAAGAACGATTTGTTGACTCATCAGTTAATTAGTCCACGTAGAATTTTTGTTGAAAGTTTAAAACTTGGAAGTTGTTACCTTGGTTAATGTTGATATTGAAGCGATAAATCTCTTCATTACGAAAATCAACTTGGGCAAGGTAATAAATGGCATCACCATCAACCACTTCTTTGAATTCCAGCACTTGTTTAGTACCAAGGAGGTTCTTTGCTTCACCTGTGAGTTTGGCTTTTTGAGCAGGCGTGCCCTTTTTATTGGCAAGCACTGAGATATTAATCACGCCTTTGTAGTTACTACGCTCAAGCCCATAGGCTTTGGCAATACTCGGCTGAATAAACGTTGACGGGAAAGCTATGTAGTGCACTTGCCACGGGCCGAGTTCTTTATATTGTCCACCTTGTACAGAATTAGCAGAGGTAATAAAGCTACTTAAAGCAAGGATGAAAGCAATCAAAATTCGCATAAATACTCCTAATTAACCTAGCAAGTCCATGATTAATAATTGCACGAACTGTAGGCCAATAATTAATACCAAAATAGATAGATCTAAACCGCCAAGAGGTGGGATAACTTTACGAATTGGGCGTAGCATTGGCTCAGTAAGTTGGTCAAATACCGCGGCAATCGGGTTATAGCCTTGTGCTACCCAGCTCATGATTGCACGAATAATTAATATCCAAAATACCAGCGTAAAGGCCTCTTTTAAGACAGTGACAACACCATTGATTGCGGCGCCTACAGGCTCCCAACCACCGTAAAACATCACCATAAGCAAAGATACTTTGGCAAAACCAACTAAGAAAGCGAGTACCAAAGAGGCGAGGTCCAAGCCACCTACCCCAGGAATGATTTTGCGTAGAGGGTTAACCGCAAAAGAGGTAGCTTTAACGACGGTTTGACTGAGAGGATTGTAAAAGTCAGCGCGAACTAACTGTAGCCAAAAACGCAGTAATATGACCATTAAAAATAGGTCGAATACAATACCAATTAAAAATTGCATAGCAGTCATGGCTGCCTCCTAGATCTGTTGTTCCATTTCTTCAGCGCGAGCGATACAGGCGTCCATAGCGTCGGCAACGGTAGTTTGTAAGTTTTGTGATTTTAAGTATTCAACAGCCGCGTGTGTTGTACCACCTTTTGATGTCACATTAGCGCGCAGTTGTTCGAGTGAAATGTCATCATTGGCAAACGCCATTTCAGCCGCGCCTAATGCAGTTTGCTGTACTAATAATCGAGCTTGTTCATGGCTAAAGCCAAGATTTACGGCTTTTTCAGCAATAGATTGCATAAATAGGAAGAAATACGCAGGCGATGAGCCGGTTACAGCAATGATGTCATTTATTTGCGATTCTTGCTCTAACCAAAGTGCAATGCCTGTTGCGCTGAACATATCAGTGACAATGGCTTTTTCTTCATCGCTAATTGCATCGCTGAATAAGCCACTAACGCCTTTGCCCAATAAGCTTGGTGTATTTGGCATACAGCGCACAAGTTTAGCGTCAAACCCTAGCATTTCGCGCAAGCGTTTAACCGTAATGCCCGCTGCAACTGAGATGAATAGTTTGCTACTCATATCTATACCCGCGTCTTGGAATGTTTGGCAAAGTTCTGCCATCATCTGTGGTTTAACAGAGAGCACGATAATATCGGCTTGCTTTACTGCAGCAAGGTTATCTGATGTGGCGTTCACACCTAAGTCAGCTTCAACTTTTGCTAGTTTTTCTGGATTACGGTTAGTAGCAATAATGCTGTTTGCATTGAAGCCACTTTTTACCATACCACCGATGATGGCATAGCTCATGTTACCTGTTCCGATAAACGCGATGGTTTTATTTGACATAGTTTGTGCTTACCTTATTGTCTTTTTCCAAAAATATCGGTGCCAATACGCACCATGTTTGCCCCAGCAATGATGGCAGGCTCTAAGTCCTGGCTCATACCCATAGAAAGGGTATCTACTTGAGGATATTGGTGCTTTAGTTTATCAAAGCAAGCCCGCATTTGCTGAAAATATTGTAATTGTTTCTGTTCATCGTCAGTTTTTTCGGTGATAGTCATTAAACCTCGGAGGTTTAATTGACGTGCATCAGCAATAAATGCGACCAATTCATCTAGCTCTGATAACTGACAACCAGACTTATTTTCGTCTTCGCTGATGTTGACTTGGATCAGAATGTTTAATGGCATTAGGTTATTTGGGCGTTGCTCGTTTAAGCGCTTTGCAATTTTTAAACGGTCAACACTTTGCACCCAACTAAAGTGCTCCGCAATATGGCGAGATTTATTTGATTGGATCGGGCCAATAAAGTGCCATTCAATGTCTTTTTTATCTTTTAAGTGTTGAATCTTATCAACGGCTTCTTGTACGTAGGACTCCCCAAATTGACGTTGCCCAGCGTCATAAGCTTCTTCAATAAGCTCAATTGGTTTGGTTTTAGACACAGCAAGTAATTGCACTGTATCGGAAAATGGACTGTTTTGTTCTGCTTTTATCACGCGATCGTAGGCGCAGCTCAGACGTTCTGCTATTGTAACCATATTATATTTCAGCTCGTTTTGGAGTCATACATGGATATTACTGAATTATTGGCCTTTAGTGTTCAACATAAAGCCTCGGATTTACATTTATCATCGGGTGTTTCGCCGATGATCCGGGTTGACGGCGATGTGCGTCGTGTAAATATTCCCGCGTTAGAATCGAAAGACGTAAATAGCCTTGTTTACGATATTATGAATGATAACCAGCGAAAGGACTATGAGCAAAATTTAGAGGTAGACTTTTCATTCGAAGTGCCTAATTTAGCGCGTTTTCGTGTTAATGCATTCAATACGAGCCGTGGCCCTGCGGCGGTGTTCCGTACCATTCCGTCAACGGTACTTTCACTTGAAGAGTTAGGTGCGCCAGATATTTTTAAGGATATCTCAGATAAACCGCGAGGGTTAGTACTGGTTACCGGTCCTACCGGTTCTGGTAAATCAACCACTTTAGCCGCTATGGTCGATTACATAAATAATAATAAACACCACCATATCTTGACCATCGAAGATCCCATTGAATTTGTCCATCAAAATAAATTGAGCCTAATTAACCAACGTGAAGTGCATCGAGATACCCATAGTTTTAAAGCGGCCCTTCGTTCAGCGCTGCGTGAAGATCCTGATGTCATCCTAGTCGGTGAATTACGAGATTTAGAAACCATTCGTTTAGCTATGACTGCCGCCGAAACTGGCCACTTAGTGTTTGGTACATTGCACACCACATCAGCACCAAAAACCATAGACCGTATTATTGACGTTTTCCCGGGTGAAGAAAAAGACATGGTGCGCTCAATGCTGTCTGAATCACTGCAAGCGGTTATTTCACAAACACTGGTTAAAAAGGTAGGGGGAGGCCGTGTGGCTGCACACGAAATCATGCTTGGCATTCCTGCAATCCGTAACCTAATCCGTGAAGATAAAATTGCGCAGATGTACTCGGCCATTCAAACCGGTGCTATGCATGGCATGCAAACAATGGATCAATGTCTAAAGAACTTGGTTAACCGCGGTCTTATCACAGCGCAAGATGCACAAACAAAAGCACATGATAAAGCGCAATTTGGTCCAAATATGTAAGGGGAGGCCATCATGTTATTGAATCAATTCTTACAAGCCATGGTAGACCGACAAGCTTCAGATTTATTTGTTTCTGCGGGTCTAGCTGTGAGTGCCAAAATTGATGGTGAGTTAACGCCTTTGAGTGAGGAGCGCTTAACACCCGAAGCCTCTCTTGAGCTTGTTGAGTCTGCAATGAATGACAGGCAAAAAGAAGAGTTTTATCGCGAAAAAGAATGTAATTTTGCGATTGCTACGGATGAAGGGCGTTTCCGTGTTTCTGCATTTTGGCAAAGAGATTGTGCGGGCATGGTACTGCGTCGCATTGTGACACAAATTCCTGATGTGAATGATTTGGGCCTGCCTTCTGTTCTGACAGATGTGATCATGTCAAAGCGTGGTCTGGTGTTATTTGTCGGTGGTACAGGCACAGGTAAGTCAACATCACTAGCTGCACTGCTAGGTTATCGCAACCGTAATCAGCGTGGTCATATTCTAACAATCGAAGATCCGATTGAATTTGTGCATGAGCACAAAAAGAGCATCATTACACAGCGTGAGGTAGGGATTGATACAGAGAGCTTTGAAGCGGCGCTAAAGAGCTCGTTGCGACAAGCGCCTGATGTCATTTTAATTGGTGAAATTCGCTCTCAAGAAACCATGGAATATGCACTTAGCTTTGCTGAAACTGGCCATTTATGTGTGGCAACACTGCACGCAAATAACGCTAACCAAGCGATTGACCGTATTATGCACCTGGTTCCGAAAGAGAAACATGATAAACTCAAGTATGACCTAGCATTGAACTTACGTGCAATAGTCGCTCAGCAACTCGTGCCTTCAGCGAAAGGTGAAGGGCGCGAAGCAGCCATCGAGATTTTACTTAACTCGCCAATGGTTGCTGAGCTTGTCAAAAAGGGTGACATAGGTTCAATTAAAGAAACCATGGCGAAGTCAAAAGAGATGGGTATGCAGACCTTTGATCAGGCATTGTTTGAGCTCTATAAACAACGTCGTATTAATTATGCAGATGCACTTCACTATGCAGACTCGCCAAATGATCTACGCTTAATGATAAAGCTGCAGAATAATGAGCAGCAAGGCGCAGGTTTCCTACAAGGTGTGACTGTTGATGGGTTGGACTCAAAATAATAAGTATTTAAGAAGTTTATATTTTGTACTGCCTATGTTGGTTGTGTTATTTAGTCACACAACCAACGCATTAGGCATAAACAAAATACAGATATACGTTAGGGATGATGTGTATATCGATTACAAACGATTCCTAAACGGCCGTAACGTCTCAGAGATCACGGACTTTTCTGGTGAGTATATTCGTCGAGACGTTGTTGATATGATTTTAGCGCAACAAGCACTCGCGTTAGGTGGCTTTACAAAAGAGTTCGAATATCAAACTGGGAACGTCAACTTTAGAAATACCAAACTGCTCGAACAAGGAAAACTGCTACTCAGCATGGACAGTTATTGGTTAGAAGATGCCAAAGCAATGTCTGACTCTGTGTATGTCAGTAAAGCGCTCATCAAGCGAGGTGAGTACTATGCCGGCGTATTTTATTCACCAAAGAATAAAAAAATGCAGCAGCTTCAGAGTTATCAGCAACTGATAAACTACACCTCAGTCAGCACACCACGCTGGCGTACCGACTGGGAAACCCTACATAACCTGCCATTAAATAAGCTATTTGTTGAACATGAGTGGGTGTCTCAAGCGCGTATGGTAAGCATGATGTGGGCTGACTTTATGTTAATGCCACTGATGCCGAGTCTTAAAAATGAATTTAATTTAGAAGGCATAAAGTTAGTTGCTCACCCAAGTTTGGTGATGCTTTTGGATGGTAGTCGACACTTGGTTGTATCGAAAGCGCACCCATACGGTAAAGAAGCTTTTAAAGCGTTGCAAAAAGGGTTAAAGGTATTAAGGGAGCGTGGCATGATCATAAAAGCCTACACGCAAGCAGGCTTTATTCCTGATCTGTCAAAGTATGAAGTTTTAAATGAGTTACCAGCTAAATAACCTCAGCTCTGGATAAGCGAATTTGTCCAATAAAGCTATTTTTCTCACTCTCAGCGTTGCTTTCATTTGTAATAGCACGCTATTACTGCATAAAAGCGCCTTGATATTGAGCGAAATATCATCATTGGATTGTACGTAAGTTTGTTTTCAAAACTTTTTCTATTCCAAAACCCTTATCCAAACCTGAGGTTAAATAAGAATTAATCCCACAGCGACTCAAAAAAGCTTTCTAAAATGATAACCGCAGACATACTGTCAACGTTACTCTTGCCTAAGTTTCGATAGCCACCTTGTTCAAATAAGCGCGCTTTTGCGTCAGTCGTGGTCAGTCGTTCATCTTGGGTTTCAACTTGTAACTTAAAGTTATTATGTAGGCGGTTGGCAAACTTTTTTGCTTGGAACGTCACTTGTTGATTTGTACCATCCATATTTAACGGCAGTCCAACCACTAATAAATCCGGCTTCCAGTCGTCGATGTGTACAGCAATTTCACCCCAATTAGGAATGCCATCTCGCGCTTTTACAGCACCAACACTATTGGCAGTGCCGGTGATCTCTTGACCAACAGCAATACCAATACTTTTAGTACCAAAATCAAAGCCCATGACCGTTCTTTGGCCAATGGGCGTTTTTTCTTTTTTATTTGTCATTAACTTTATTCTTTATTAAGCATGGCCTGCGATAGTCGCAAGTTTAGAGACATCGAAACCAAGCATTTCTACAGCTTTTTGCCAGCGTAGCTCTACGGGGGTGTTAAAAATGATTGCTGGGTCAGCTTTTATTACTAACCAGCTGTTTTCTGACAGCTCTCGTTCTAGTTGGCCTTGCTCCCAACCTGCATAGCCAAGGGTAATAATAAATTCACTGGGGCTGTCATCATAAGTCAGGCTTGCTAGCACATCCTTAGAGGTGGTTATCATGATCTCAGAGCTCAGTTCCTGACTCGATGAGTAGCCATATTTTGGCGTATGAAGCACAAAGCCTCTGTCGGTATGCACAGGACCACCTGCAAACACATGGCGCTTAGACGCTTCACTCATCTTGTTATTTTCGATATCAATTTTATCGAGAAGTTCACCGACAGTCACATTGACAGGGTGGTTAATCACCAGTCCCATCGCTCCTTCTTCATTATGCTCACAAATATACGTCACACTTTGTTTGAAGTAGGGGTCTTGCAAACTCGGCATTGCGATTAAGAAATGATTTTCTAATGATGATTGCATATTGATGGCCTTAGATCAGAAGATGGGGCGCATGTTGCCCCATTTTGTTTATTTATTATGGGCTAGTTTCTCTTCGATCGCCTCATAGAATTTATCCATAATTGAAATATCAAACGCAGCTTCTATTTCTTTTACGCAGGTTGGCGCTGTGACATTGATTTCGGTTAGCTTGTTACCAATGATGTCTAAGCCAACAAAAATGAGTCCTTTTTCTTTTAAAATTGGCGCGACAGCTTGCGCGACTTTTAAATCATCCTCACTGATAGGACGCGCTTCACCACGACCTCCTGCGGCGAGGTTACCTCGGGTTTCACCACCTTGAGGAATACGTGCTAGGCAGTAAGGGATGACTTCACCATTCACAACCAAAACTCGTTTATCGCCTTGCTTAATTTCTGGAATGTACTGTTGTGCCATTGCAAATCGGCTACCATGTTCTGTCAAGGTTTCGCAGATCACACCAATATTTGGGTCATCTTGTTTGACTCTGAAGATTGAAGCGCCACCCATGCCATCGAGTGGTTTTAAAATGATGTCGCCATGCTTAGTTAAAAACTCGCGAATTTGTGCTTGAGAGCGGGTCACAAGCGTATCTGGTGTATGTTCACTAAACCATGCAGTAAATAGCTTCTCGTTAGCATCGCGTAAACTTTGCGGCTTATTAACCACTAAAGTGCCGGCATCTTCAGCGCGTTCAAGAATATAGGTAGCGTAGATGTATTCAGTATCAAATGGTGGATCTTTTCGCATTAAGATCACATCTAGATCACTCAGTGCAATATCTTGTTTATCTTCTAATGCATACCAGTTGTCAACGTCATCAAACACGGTTGCTTTAGCTGCGGTTGCACGGGCTTGGCCTTGATATAAAAACAAGTCGTCCATTTCCATATAGTACAGCTCATAGCCACGTTGTTGCGCACTGAGCATCATGGCAAAGCCAGTGTCTTTTTTAATATTGAAACCACTGATTGGATCGCTAATGATACCGAGTTTAATTGCCATAATGTTTACCTAGTTATTTGAATGTTTTAATCAATATGGGGTTAGAAAAGCACTTTTAAAGTGCTAAATCACCAAATTGCAATTGCAGTGCACTTAATACGGTTAAAGCGGCTGTCTCTGTACGTAGTACTCGTGGGCCTAAGCGAACATCTACAAAGTCTTGCTCTGAGGTCGCTGCCATCTCTTCATCAGTAAAGCCGCCCTCTGGCCCCACTACAAAACGCACACCTTGTGTTGGTACTGGTAGAGTTTTAATACTGTGCTCGGCACGAGGGTGTAGGGTTAACTTTAACTCTTCACTTTGCTGTGACAGCCACTGAGATAATTGAATTGGAGGGTGGATCTTGGTTACAAAATTACGACCAGATTGTTCGGCAGCAGCGATGGCGATTTTTTGCCATTGCTGGTGCTTCTTAGCGAGGCGATCACCGGTTAGTTTTACGCCACAACGGGTTGTGAACAAGGGGGTGATTTCGGTGATACCGAGCTCTACAGATTTTTGAATGGTGAAATCCATTTTATCACCGCGAGAGATCCCCTGACCCAGATGAATTTTAAGAGGTGATTCAACGTCAACTTCTTTGAATTCGATAGGTGTTGCTGTAACCGACTTTTTGCCTACTTCGGTCAGTTCACACAAATACTCTCCCCCTTCGCCATTAAACAAAGAGACGTGATCGCCTTGCTGCATCCTTAACACTCGACCAATATGGCCAGCAGCATCATCAGAAAGCTGAACAGGGGTGTTAAGGCTTAACTCAGAAGGTTGAAAAATATGGGGAACGCGCATAGTGATTAGACTTAAAAACAAAGGTGGGGCAATAGTAAGGCTAAGCGAAAGCGACGTCTAGTCATTCTCTAATTTACATAAAGATGCTTCGATTGATTTATCGGCTTCATCGAGGTGCTCACTGTGGCAAGACATGTGATTCTCATGAAATACATCAGGAATTTTACTGTAGTTATAACCTTCGGGTGTGATTTCAACTAAATAACGGATTGGGTGAAGTGCGTTGAATATGGCTCTTTGCTCTTCATTTGCTAGATGAAAATCTAGATCATGGATAATCACCCCTGCGATTTGATGGTGTTCTAACAGGTAAGCAGCAAGCTCAGTCACACTTATTTCGTTGGCAAAGTCACAATAGCAGTAGTCTTTGATCAGGTTATCGAACATCATTTTCACTAAATGACGGGTGTCTTCACCGGCAACAATAAGGTGTTGCGGCTTGTTTGGAAATTGTTGATTTTGATAGGTCACAAAATCTCTGCTGAATTCAGCATTACTGTCGATGAGTAAAAAATTTTCAAAACAAGTCGCCATACCTTCACCTTGCTTCAGTCAGTTATTAACTCGCTAGACTGAAAAGAGATTAATAAGTAAATAGCCCATAGCGGTGAAAACCGCAAATTCTATACAGGCAACGCCAATATTATCTTGGTGATCAACTTCTAACCCTACATTCACTTTTGGTAGAGCAAAATGAATAAGAGAAAAGCTCATTGAGTATAACAGTACCCACATTATTCCACAGTGAAGCAATACGCTATTGATATTCTCGACTATGGTGGCCCCGTGATAAGGCGCACTCTGTAACCCTGCAAAGAGCGCTAACGAAAGCCCAATGGTTTTACCCGCATAGCGTATACCAATTGAGGTATTCGCAAGGTTAAAGTTTTGTTGCAATGAAGCACCTTGGTTTGCTTTGGCAAATCGCATTTCTCTGAGCTTGCTATCAATGGCGAATACGATCTGCAAAACAATAAAGCTCATCGTTGCCACCAATAAATCACTGACGCCTTGTGGGTGAAGCCAGTGAAAAATACCTAATACAAGAATGGTATTGCCCAGTAACATGCCCGAATCGACGAGAGCTGCACAGATATTTTGTTTCATGATGGCTTTTTCTTCATTGAAGCGATTTAAAATCCACTTACGATGAATATATTGGCCTAGTAAAATAAAACTAAAGGAAATCAGAACGGTCAGTATGGCTAAGGGAAAGTTACCCGCAGTTAAGTGTTCATACACATCAGGAAAGATATAAGCGCCTGTGATCGCGATGATGCCGATTTGACAGGCGTAGTTAATGCCGAAGGCAAAGTTGTCGCGTTTAGCAATTTCAGATTCGAGGGCTTTTTTGGCTTTGTATTGCATGATCAGACGATGACCAATCACAATCAGGCTTGCTAATACAAAACAAACTAAAATGGCAAAAATATTGATATCGAGTAAAGACAAATATGACATATAACGTGTAATGTTATGGTTTTAATAGATTAACTATAACGACTCCCAACTCATTGAGCTACCTAGCTTTGGAGATTTTTTATGCATCAGGTCGATTTTCCGCTTTCACTTTTGCAATTAGCTGAGCAACGTTGGCTGCAATTATATGGCGCACAGCCTTATGATGAACAGCTTGGGCGGTTAATAGGGCTCAGCGATTTTGCATTTAGAATTTTAGAAAAACAACCTGAGTTAGGGGCTTGGTTACAGCAACTTAATGTTGACTGTCGTATCGTTCCAGAGCCACTGACAGGTGACCTAGCCGAACTGAGTGAGCTGGCATGTTTTAAACAACTGCGTTTATATCGCCAGCAGTACTGGCTAAAGGTGATGTGGTTAGACTTGGTTCATCAAAACCCCATCGAAGACAGTATTGAGTATATTTCTAAGCTGTCAGAAGCTTTAATCGGGGCAGCGAATCAATGGGCGTTTGTTCAAACAACAAAGCAATGTGGCGCCCCGTTAGATGAACAAGGCAACCCTCTGCCAATGTTGGTTTTAGGCATGGGTAAGCTTGGTGGCGGAGAGCTTAACTTTTCATCAGACATTGATTTAATTTTTACTTACCCAAGAAATGTACCGACGCAAGGCGGTAGACGCAGTTTCGAATCCCAAGTGTTTTATACTAAGGTTGCGCAAAAGCTGATTAGCGCGTTAAACCAAGTGACCGCAGACGGACAGGTATTCAGAGTGGATATGCGCCTTCGACCATTCGGTGAAAGCGGACCTCTGGTGATGAGCTTTGCTGCCATGGAAGATTATTATCAAGACCAAGGCCGTGAGTGGGAGCGTTATGCGATGCTCAAAGCTAGGCCGTTAGGGGAAGAAACTTGTTATTGGGATGAGTTTAAGCAACTACTCAAACCTTTTGTTTATCGCCGTTATATTGACTTTTCAGTGATTGAGTCGCTTAGGAAAATGAAGCATCTCATCGCACAAGAAGTACGCAGAAAAGGGTTAGTTAATAATATTAAACTTGGTGCGGGTGGTATTCGTGAAGTTGAATTTATAGTGCAAGCACTTCAGATGATCCGCGGAGGTCGAGATGTTGGCTTGCAAACCCCCTCTATATTGGCCGCCATTTCAGAATTAACTCAGCTTGATATTTTACCGAGTGAAGTCAGCCTTAGTTTGAAGCGTCATTATTTATTTCTCCGTAGAGTCGAGCAGTACCTGCAAGCATTTGACGATCAACAAACGCAAACTTTACCCGATGCTGAGTTAGATAAAGCGAGACTAGCTTATTTACTCGACCAGCCAGATTTTAAGACGACTTTGCCTCAGATTAACCAAGTGATGGAGTCAGTTCGACAAGAGTTTGCTTTAGTGGTGGGTGATGAACCTCAAGAGCAAACGAGTTTTGACGACAGTTATAGCTATGCCTGGTTACAAAGAGATTGCTTACAATTAGAAGGTATACTCGAAGCTGAAAAATTAGCGCAATGGCAAAGTGTGCTGGTTGAGTTTGATGCCAAGCTTAATAAGCGTCATGTAGGCACAAGAGGGCGAGATATACTTGATAAGTTGATGCCCGCTTTACTGCATGCCTTAGCACAGCAAAAAAGCTCAGCTGAGTTATTGCAGCGGGTTTTAAACATTATTGAAATGATAGCGACTCGAACTACTTATTTAGAATTATTGTTTGAGAATCAAGGTGCACTGAAGCAATTGGTACTGTTGTGCGGTCATAGCAAGTGGATCGCTGAACATATTGCGAAGTATCCAATATTGCTTGATGAACTAATAGACCCCGCAGCGCTTTATAAACCTTTACCCTTGAGTGAGTATCAGACTGAAATTAGGCAGTATTTCTTACGTATTGAGCAAGATGATCTCGAGTTACAAATGGAAGCGCTAAGACAGTTTAAGCAAGCGCATCAATTACGTATTGCAGCCGCGGATGCGACCGGCGTGTTGAGCATCATGAAAGTCAGTGATCATCTTACAGCGCTTGCTGAAGCAATTGTATCTCAGTCAGTGAATCTAGCTTGGCAGCAAATGGTGAGTCGCTACGGTGAGCCACAGGGCTGTAATGAGCTTAGTAAGGGCTTTGCAGTCATCGCTTACGGCAAAGCGGGAGGCTTAGAGCTAGGCTATGACTCAGATCTTGATTTAGTGTTTGTCCATAATCAACACGGTGATAGCAGCACGATTGGTAATAAGCAAATCTCCTCGCGTCAGTTTTATTTAAAACTTGCTCAGCGTTTGATGCACTTATTCAATACTCGTACAGCATCAGGGATTTTATATGAGCTTGATACAAGGCTTCGCCCGGAGGGGAACTCTGGCTTGTTGGCGATTAATATTGAAAGCTTTAATCATTATCAGCAGTCACAAGCATGGACATGGGAACATCAAGCTTTGACCCGCGCGAGAATGATTTACGGTGAGACTGAGTTAGTCGAGCGTTTTGCAGTGATCCGTAAAGATATTTTATGTACAGCAAGGGATGAAGCTCAGCTAAAAGATGATGTTGTCAAAATGCGCGAAAAAATGCGCGCGCACCTTTCTAAAGACAGTGAACAAGCATTTGATTTAAAACAAGGCCATGGAGGCATGACAGACATTGAATTTATCGCTCAGTTTTTGGTATTAAATCATGCTAAGTATTGTCATGAACTCACGCACTTTCCAGATAATATTCGTATTCTAGAAAGTGCTGCGCAGCAGGGGGTGATCAGTTCAGAGCAACAAGCTATTTTGACAGAATGTTATTGCACACTGCGTGAGCACTATCACTTAAATAGTTTAAATCAGCACGGTCGTTGCGTGCCAAGAGAGCTAGTAGCCGATCAGGTAGAACAGGTCAGAAATATTTGGCAGCAACTTTTCAACTAAGCCTGCTTCCAGAATAAAAAACGGGGCTAATTTTAGCCCCATTTTTTGTTGATGATTTACTTACTTAACCTTCTACAATTCGTTCTGACGAAGTGAGAAGGTTTTTGTGTAATAACCGCAGCGCGATGGTTCGGGCAAAAGAAAGTATACACTTCGTACTCGAAGTCATCATTGATTGCGCGACCAACCTGATAAAGTGCCGACACAAAATTACTATCGACTCTGAAGTTATGTTTGACGACATAATCTCTTTCTAAATACCAAAATAGTTCAATGCCTTCTTCGCGCGCATAGTTGGCTAAAACTTCCTTCAAAGTGCCACCTGATTCAAAGCGTCGTGGCGCTAGCTCCCCGGTCCAACCAGGAGAGGAAGGTTTTACAACGAGGCCGCGTTGTGCCAGCGCATCATCTAGAGGAAAAGTTGGTTTTCCTAAATTTATGACATACTGATCACGTTCAGTATCTCGCTCGCTAACACGATTCCTAAAGCTTTCATAAAACTGCGATAGACCTTGTGCAGCAGCATTACTGGTTTTGGTCATATCCATATTTTCTGGTAATGTACCGTTAAGCACATAATAGGCCGCAGCAATTAAAATTGCGCTCAGGGCGAGGTGTTTTACCCAAAACCCGGTTGAAGACGACTTTTTTCTTTTGTTCTTTTTAGCCATACATAACACTCATGTTTTACTTGTAGTACGATGGCGCATTCTCATCAGGTCGTGTTTTGAACCTGCGGTGTAGCCACATATATTGTGAAGGTGCTTTATCAATTGACTGCTCCATACGCTCATTTACACGTCTAACATCATTATTGTCATTACCACTCGGAAAATCC
The DNA here is from genome assembly GCF_049257195.1 of Pseudoalteromonas sp. SS15. Lineage (NCBI taxonomy): Bacteria > Pseudomonadati > Pseudomonadota > Gammaproteobacteria > Alteromonadales > Pseudoalteromonadaceae > Pseudoalteromonas > Pseudoalteromonas sp. SS15. The sequence goes on along the minus strand of NZ_JBMMUD010000002.1, from coordinate 138,215 downwards.
TCTAGTAGTGGATGAAATTCAATATGATACTTACCTTGTTCATCTCGAGAGCCTGATAAGCTTAATGCCTCACAATGTTTACTTGCTGCGAATAGTAAGGTGCCTGTCGTTGTCGCTGTGTCTTTTACCGCATAAAATGAAGTAAACTCACAGCGGTTACGGCCATAATCTTGATCGGGCAAGTAGTAACACATTTTTTTGTTTTTTAGTGACTGCAATAAGCCTTTTACATCTCTTTTACCGATTAATGCCTCATTCGAACGAAGTCGTCCTCGAGTCATAAAAAACTCCATTAAGGCATTGTTATGAGGACGGTAGAATCCAACTCCCGGCTGAATAGAGCCGACAATTCGCCCTAGCATTTCAAGATGCAGCATATGTGGTACAAGTAAAAGCACCCCTTTACCATCAGCCTGCACGCGCTCAACATGTTCAAAGCCTTTAATTGAACCAATCACATTTTTAACTCGCCAATTTGGCCACCACCATGCCATGCCAGTTTCTAATGTTGCCACGCCTGTGTTTTCCATGTTCTCTTTTACGAGTTTAGCCTGTTCATCCTCGCTCATATCAGGAAAACAAAGCTTGATATTTACTTCGGCAATTTTGCGGCGTTTCTTAACATATTTATGAACTAATTTTCCAAGGCCTTGACCTAACCATATTTGTATTTTTTGCGGAAGCCAAGAAATTAGGTAAAGGAAAAGCACGCCAAGCCAAGTTAACCAATACTTTGGTGCCAAAAAAGCGAGTTTAAAAGATGGATTTGTGACCACAAAAGTTCTCTCGTACACAGAATTGTCGATAGTTTAACGATAAGCCTTTCAAAATACAAAAGCCGGCGAGTGCCGGCTTTTGAAAAAAGAATTTTAAGTGTCTGTTTAACAGCGCATAATTTTAGCCTTCAACAAGACCCTTGTTGATAGCTTCAAGGTCAGCTCTCGAAAGCGTACCTGTCGCTTGCTTAAGTCTAAGTGAAGAAAGCACGTATTGATAACGCAGATTAGCAAGGTTACGTTTTGCTGCATAAAGGTTTCGTGTACTGACTAGGACGTCAACAATGGTACGAGTACCTACTTCAAAACCCGCTTCTGTTGCTTGTAAAGCACTCTCAGCAGAAACAACGGCTTGCTCTAGCGCACGGTAAGTCGCAACATCAGACACTACTTGGTTATAAGACGTGATCACCGAGCGCGTGATGTCACGCATACTCTTTTCTAGATCTTCACTCGCTGCAACAAAATTAGCTCTTGCTCTGTCTGTCGCTGCTTGTGTTTTACCACCAGAGTAGATTGGGACGTTTAAAGTTAATCCAACTTGAGTCGTGTCGCCACGAGGTTTACCGTCAGCACCTGCTGCATTAGTTAAACCATCTGAGTAAGACGCTTCAAAACCAAGCGTTGGGTAATGACCAGCTTGTGCTCTGTCAATTTCATCTGACGCAATATCTAGGGATGCTTTTGTGATCTGTAAAGATAAATTACGCTCTTTTGCAACATCGATAAAATCAGTTGATTTTTTAGTTGGTTTTACTGTTGAAAAAGTATCAGTGTTTAAAGCATCAAGCTTGCTGTGGTATTTGCCAGTGATTGTTCTTAGTGTTTCACGCGCTGTTTCAACATCATTTGAAGCAACAATTTCGTCAGCAACAGCACGGTCAAACTGAGCTTGAGCCTCATGCACGTCAGTAATTGCTGTTAAGCCTACTTCATAGCGTTGCTTTGTTTGTTCAAGTTGACGCTCGATTGCGCGTTTTTCTGCTTGTACGAATTCAAGATTGTCTAATTTACTTAAAACGTCAAAGTAACCTTGGGCAATGCGAACAATTAGGTCTTGCTGAGCTAAAGCATACTGAGTCTCTGATTGCAGTGCTCGCTTTTCCGCAATGCCTAAACCTTCCCACACACCTAAACTGAACACGGTTTGTGAAAGAGTAAGCGTGCGAGTTAAAGAGTCTGAAGATGAACTACCAAATACATAACCTTGTGCGTCGTTTCCTTCATAACCATCTCTATCGGTTTCACCATAGCTCATTCTGAAACCTAATGATGGTAGTAATTCTCCTAATGCGCTGTCTTTAGCAAACCTTTGTGCGTCAGCTTGGGCTTTGGCTTTTAATACCGTAGGATCATTGGCAGTTGCAATGTCGTAAACTTGTAATAAGTCTTCGGCTTGAGAAATCGTGCTGGTTAAAGCGCATGATAAACCAACAAGTAGTGATAATAAGCTTTTTTTCATTTGTCGCTCGATCCTTAGACAATTTTTAATTGAGAGTATGTTACCGTGTTTTTATCAATAGCAAAGGGGTAAATACGTAAAAGTTTACGCTCAAGTGTAACAGAATATATTACAGTTGAAATACCTAGTTTTTTGCGTCTAGATCCCTATTTTTAAAGGTAAATTTATGAAGTCTATAAATCAATTTAATGAAAATGATGTAAAAATCACATCAATTGAGCCGGTTTTTGATGGCTTCTTTAAAATTCATGCGTATAAATTTAATCATGCGCTTTTTGCTGGTGGTATGAGTCAAACTGTGCGCAGAGAAATACTTGACCGTGGCCATGCTGTGGCTGTTTTACCGTACGATCCGAGTACAGATAATGTACTACTTATTGAGCAAATTCGCATAGGCGCGCTGGCAACAAAAGACTCTCCTTGGTTACTAGAATGTATTGCTGGCATGGCCGAGGGGTCGGCTGACTATGAAGAGGTGGTTCGCAAAGAAGCCAAAGAAGAAGCTGGCTTAGAACTGCAAGAGCTTGAATTTATGACATCATATTTATCAAGCCCAGGCGGTACCACTGAGCGATTATATTTATATCTGGCGAAAACAGACTTATCTAATGCAGGTGGTATTTATGGTTTGGATAATGAAGATGAAGATATCAAAGTGCATGTTATGCCTTATGATGAAGCGATTGCACGCCTAAACAGTGGAGAAATTGATAACGCTGCTACTGTGATTAGTCTACAATGGTTAGCGTTAAATAAAGCCCGTATTTTGGAACAATGGCAAGCAGAGTAAAGAGGTGCACAGTTGAGTAATGTGGTTACTAGGCAAGCGTATATTCAATCACTCCCTAAGTATATTACCTTATGTGAGCGTAACTACTTACGCGCGTTAAAAGTATTACCGGAAGAAGTGGTTGGCGAGAAGCGTAAAATTGTATTAGCCAATGCCAGTTACGAAGTACATATTGACGACTGTGCAAAATACACCACAGATATCTCAATTAAACAAACCTCAACAATCAGCGACTATCTACCCGAGTTAGATATCGCTGTGCGCCTATACCATGATGCTAAAGTGGCTGAGGTGGTGCACCATGACTTTCATCAGCGTATTAAGCCCTCTTACGGTTACCCAAACCCGAGCATGCATCACAAAGATGAAAAATATCAGCTAAATGCTTTTTTGGGTGACTGGCTGATGGCATGTTTAGAAAGTGGTCGAGTACCTTTAAACTGGGATGTGAACAATGGCATGGTTTGAACAAGTTTATACTTTTGATACCCACCATTTAAAACTTGCTCATTTTACTGATTGTCACTTATTCGCTAACAGAGAAGGTGAATACTTTTCTGTAAATACAGCAAGCAACTTAGCGGCAACCTTCGAATTCCTTGCTACACAGCAATTAGATGCGGCAATATTTGGAGGGGATATTACCCAAGATCATACTTCTGAGTCTTATCAGTTATTTGCAGAGCTTTTAGAGCAAAGTGACTTAACCTGTCCGGTCTTTTGGTTACCGGGAAATCATGATGAGCCCTGTGAGTATGCGGCGATTGAAAATACCCAAATACTGCCACATAAAAAACTAATTGCAGACGGCGTTGAAGTATTACTGCTGAATTCAAAAGGCGACACGCCAGCAGGTTGGTGTACACAAAGCCACCTTGAAGAATTAAATATGCTTTTGCATGAAACTGAAAACCATGTGCTCGCGCTATGTCATCATCATCCTGTGCCAATCAACGGTTATTTAGATAAACACATTTTAGAAAATGGGCCGCAGTTATTAAATACTTTGGTTGAGAGTGAAAAAGCAAAGGCTCTTATTCACGGCCATGTGCATAACGATTACTCGCAAAGCTATAGAGAGTTGCCAGTGTTAGCAACACCGGCAACTTCGATTCAGTTTTCAAAAGCAACCCCTAATTGGCAGCAGCAAAATTTAGGGCCTGCAGTGCGTTTAATAGAGTTCTCGCGTTCAGCGTTTAAAACAGAGGTGGTATGGTTAAGCGCGTAATTTATATCCACGGGTTTAATAGCTCAGAGAAGTCATTTAAAGCCCAGCAGTTTGGACAGTGGGTATCAGAAAATTTTCTTGATATTGAGTACATCTCACCGAGATTACACTTTGATCCCAGAATTGCCATCATTCAGCTAACACAGCTTATTGACCAGGACACAGTGTTGTTGGGCAGCTCGTTAGGTGGGTATTATGCGACTTATTTGTCGCAGTTGCATAACATTAAAGCAGTTGTGATTAATCCGGCAGTTAAGCCTTTTGAATTATTAGCAGATTACTTGGGACCGCAGTATAATCCCTATCAAGACATGCACTACGAACTGACTTTAGAGCATGTTGCCGCCTTACAATCATTATTTATGACTCACCTTCCTAACCCAGATAAGGTAATGTTGCTTCAGCAAATGGGAGATGAAGTTTTGCCATTTGAGCAAGCAGTTGATTATTTTAAACAAAGCGCGCAACATGTAGAGTTTGCCGGTGATCACAGTTTTATGGGTTTTGAGCGTTACTTTGACACCGTTGCCAAATTTCTTAAAATCACGTAAAACAAAACGAATAAAAAAGATAAAGAATTAAGCCATGAGCCAGCAGAATTATAATGCCGAAGCGATAGAAGTTTTAAACGGGTTAGAGCCTGTAAAACGTCGCCCGGGAATGTACACAGATACCACTCGACCTAACCATTTAGGCCAAGAAGTAATAGATAACAGTGTTGATGAAGCATTAGCTGGCCACGCAACCAAGATTGACGTCATCCTGCATGAAGATAACTCACTAGAGGTTATCGATGATGGCCGAGGTATGCCAATTGATATTCACCCTGAAGAGGGGATACCTGGGGTAGAACTGATCCTGACTAAACTGCATGCTGGTGGTAAGTTCTCAAACAAAAACTATCAGTTTTCAGGTGGTCTACACGGGGTAGGTATTTCAGTTGTAAACGCCTTATCAACTCGTGTTGAAATTAGCGTGCGTCGTGATGCTCAAGTCTATGAAATGGCATTTGAAAACGGCGATAAAGTACAGGACTTAGAAGTCACTGGCACGGTCGGTAAGCGCAACACGGGTACTTCAGTACACTTTTGGCCTGATGCAAGTTACTTCGATTCAGCAAACTTCTCTTTATCTAAGCTAAATCACTTACTAAAAGCTAAAGCGGTATTATGCCCAGGCTTACGCATTCGCTTTATCAATAAGCAAACCAAAGAAACGCAAGAATGGCACTATGAAGCCGGTCTTGAAGATTACCTAAAAGACGCAGCAAGTGGTTTCGAAGTACTACCAAAATCGCCTTTCACTGGCAGCTTTAGTGGCTCAACAGAAGGTGTCGATTGGGCGCTACACTGGTTACCTGAAGGTGGCGAGTCAATCGCTGAAAGTTACGTAAACTTAATACCGACAGCACAGGGCGGTACACACGTAAATGGTCTTCGCCAAGGTCTATTAGAGGCCATGCGTGAGTTTTGTGAATTCCGTAACTTATTGCCAAGAGGCGTTAAGTTAACTCCAGACGATATCTGGGATAAATGTAGCTACGTATTATCTGTGAAGATGCAAGACCCACAATTTGCAGGTCAAACCAAAGAAAAGCTATCTTCGCGTTCATGTGCCACCTTTGTATCGGGCATTGTAAAAGATGCATTTAGTTTATGGTTAAATGAGCACACAGAAACGGCTGAGCTACTGGCAGAATTGTGTATCAGCAATGCACAAAAACGTATGCGCGCAGCGAAAAAAGTGGTGCGCAAAAAGGTTACATCAGGTCCTGCATTACCGGGTAAGCTAACCGACTGTTCGGGCAGTGAAACAGAACGCTCAGAGCTATTTCTAGTAGAGGGTGACTCGGCTGGCGGTTCTGCGAAGCAAGCCCGAGATCGTGAATTCCAAGCTATCATGCCACTGCGCGGTAAAATCCTAAATACTTGGGAAGTTGAATCAGGACAAATTCTAGCATCTCAAGAAGTTCATGATATTTCTGTGGCTTTAGGTATCGATCCTGATTCAACTGATTTATCGGGTCTGCGCTATGGCAAAATTTGTATTCTTGCCGATGCTGACTCGGATGGATTACACATTGCAACACTCTTGTGTGCGCTATTTGTTAAGCATTTCCCAACCTTAGTTAAAGCGGGCCATGTGTATGTGGCTATGCCGCCGTTATTCCGTATCGATATTGGTAAGGAAGTTTATTACGCACTCGATGAAGACGAAAAGCGTGGTATTTTAGATAGAATTGAAGCTGAGAAAAAGCGTGGCAAAGTGAACGTACAACGATTTAAAGGTCTGGGTGAAATGAACCCAATGCAGTTACGTGAAACAACCATGGACCCTAATACGCGCCGTCTCGTACAGCTGACATTAGACGAAGAAGAGCACACCATTGAAATGATGGATATGCTGCTTGCGAAAAAGCGCTCGGGTGACCGTAAAACTTGGCTTGAAGAGCATGGCGACAGAGCCGAAGTTTAAAAATAGATTTTAAAATTGAGTAGCCGCTAAACGACTTCATCGCTAGCGGCTTTGTACGTTTTGTTCATTTCAGTTAATGAAAGCGTATAAAGATAATAACAATAGGGCGCGATATGACAGATCCGCAAACCTTGTCCTTACAGGGCATAGAACAGCAAACTATGGGGCGTTTTACCGAAGACGCTTACCTCAATTATTCCATGTACGTGATCATGGACCGTGCACTGCCACATATTGGCGATGGTTTAAAGCCAGTGCAACGTCGTATTGTATATGCGATGAGCGAGCTGGGTCTTTCAGCTGCTGCTAAGTATAAAAAGTCAGCACGTACAGTCGGTGATGTACTGGGTAAATACCACCCTCACGGTGACAGTGCGTGTTACGAAGCCATGGTATTAATGGCGCAACCGTTCTCATACCGTTATCCGCTCGTTGATGGTCAAGGTAACTGGGGGGCTGCGGACGATCCAAAGTCTTTTGCCGCAATGCGTTATACCGAAGCCCGATTATCTAAATTCTCAGAAGTGCTGCTAAAAGAACTTGGTCAAGGCACCGTTGATTGGACCCCGAACTTCGATGGCACCATGAACGAACCGCAAGTGCTGCCAGCACGTTTGCCTCATATCTTACTTAATGGCGTAACGGGTATTGCGGTAGGTATGGCAACAGATATACCGCCACATAATGTTCGAGAGTTAGCGTCTGCCTGTTGTACATTACTGGATAAACCAAAAACAACCCTTGAAGAGTTGTTAGAGCTCGTTCAGGCACCTGACTACCCAACCGATGCTGAAATTATCACGCCAAAAGCGGATATTCAGAAAATCTATACCACGGGTAAGGGCTCAATAAAAATGCGTGCGGTTTACACTGAAGAGCAAGGTGAAGTGGTGATCACGGCTTTACCGCATCAGTGTTCGGGCGCAAAAGTATTAGAGCAAATTGCAGCGCAGATGACAGCGAAAAAGCTGCCTATGGTGGCAGATCTTCGCGATGAATCAGATCATGAAAATCCAACGCGCATTGTGATTGTACCTCGTTCAAATCGAGTTAAAGTCGAACCTCTGATGGCGCACCTATTTGCAACCACAGATTTAGAGAAAAGCTACCGTGTTAACCTGAACATGATTGGCTTAGATGGCAGGCCGCAAGTTAAAGATTTACGCTCAATCTTAGCGGAATGGCTTGTCTTCCGTCGCGAAACAGTACGTCGTCGTTTGCAATACCGTTTAGATAAAGTACTTGCTAGACTACACATTTTAGAAGGTTTAATGATCGCCTTCTTAAACATCGACGAAGTCATCGAAATTATCCGTAATGAAGATAACCCAAAAGCAGAGTTGATGTCGCGTTTTGGCCTATCTGACAAGCAAGCTGAAGCCATTTTAGATCTAAAACTTCGTCATTTAGCGAAGTTAGAAGAGATGAAAATCAAAGGCGAGCAAGATGAACTTGCGGCAGAGCGTGACAAACTAGAACTAACACTTGGCTCTGAGCGTCGTATGTCGACCTTGATGAAAAAAGAAATTCAAGAAGCCGCAGAGCTTTATGGTGATGAACGCCGCTCGCCTGTGGTTGAGCGTGGAGAGTCAAAAGCGTTAAGTGAAAAAGACTTAATTCCTTCAGAAGCCGTGACTGTGGTGCTATCTGAAAAAGGCTGGGCGCGTGTAGCCAAAGGCCATGATATTGATGCAGAAGGCTTAAATTATCGTTCAGGCGATGAATATAAAGCCTCAGCACGGGGTAAGAGTAATCAGCCTGCCGTATTCTTAGACAGTACAGGGCGCGCGTTTGCGACCGATGCGCACAGCTTACCGTCAGCCAGAAGTCAAGGTGAACCAATGACGGGTCGTTTTAGCTTAGCGGGTGGCGCGACATTTGAACATGTGGTGATGGGCGAAGAAGAAGAGCTTTACCTGATGGCCACTGATGGCGGCTATGGCTTTATTACTGAGTTTAACGACTTAGTGAGTAAGAATAAAAATGGTAAAGCGCTAGTAACCGTGCCAAAAGGGGCTGAGCTCATAGCACCTATCTCTGTGAATGATGTTGCAACCGATCGCTGTATGGCAATTTCGAATGAAGGTCGAATGCTTATTTTCCCACTGCGTGATTTACCTAAACTTGCCAAAGGTAAAGGCAATAAGATCATTTCTATTCCAAGTGCGAAAGTACAAGCACGTGAAGAGTTTGTAAAAGTACTCGCGTGTGTGCCAGATGGTGCATCGGTTACATTACATGCAGGTAAGCGCAAACTAACCCTTAAGCCTAGTGATTTAGAACATTACTATGGTGAACGAGGTCGTCGTGGTAATAAATTACCAAGAGGGCTTCAGCGTGTTGATGAATACGAAATTGAGTTTACCAAGGCAGAGCCGATAGAAGAGGTCTCGTCAGAAAGCTCAGAGTAAGCATTTTAGCTTTGAAAGCCCGCAATTGCGGGCTTTTTTAATGGCTAATCGTATTAGCTAATTATCTGAACTATAAAGATAGAATTTCATGTCGGGTAAAAGTCGTGGTTGAGTTGCTTTACTTTATTCATAGTGATCTCGTTGGAAGCAAGGAAACAAGAAATAATGGTTTTAAAACAATTAAGAGTCAGTCGGCACTTAACTCAAGAGCAGTTAGCTGAAATGTCTGGTCTCAATGTTCGTACAATTCAGCGAATTGAAAGTGGTCATAATGCCAGTTTGGAATCATTAAAATGCCTTGCCTCTGTTTTAGAAGTGAATGTAGATACATTGCAACAAACGAGGTTAGATATGAAAACACAAAAAGAGTTATGGCAGGCTGCGCCACTGTGGGTCAGATGTTGGTTTGCTTTAAATTATCTCAATTTAACGCCGTCAAAACGTGCGACAGTTCGGGCATTAGTTACTTGTCACATAAGTGGTTATTTATTCTGTTTACTAGGCTTAATAAGTCAGCCAGCACTGGCGGGTGGGATCATTATGTTAGGAGTCGGATACTTTTTTAATTTTTGTTTATGGTTAGGCAATAAGTACAGTATCTGGAGTGATGCTGAGCACAGTTAATTCATTATGTGCTGTCAGTTTCTAAAGTGAGTAATAGATCAGTTGCTATTGGCAGAAAGCAACTGAAACTGATAAGTTTAATGCTCACTTATTACACAAGATAAAAAGAAAAAATGAAAAAACTGACTCTCAGCTTAGCCTTATTACTCAGTGCTAATATTCATGCCCTAGATTTAGATAAATCGGTTCAACAAAGTTTACCTAAACTCAATCAGCTTTATTTACACCTGCACCAGAATCCAGAGTTGTCCTATCAAGAAGAGCAAACAGGCAAGCGTTTGGCCAAAGAGCTAGATCAGCTTGGTTTTGATGTGACAAGTAATGTGGGTGGTTTTGGCGTAGTTGGTTTATATAAAAATGGCAACGGCCCAACGGTGATGATCCGTGCTGATACAGATGGTCTTCCTATTGTAGAGCAGACAGGTAAACCATATGCATCAAAAGTGAAAGTGATAGATAAGCATAATAACCAAGTCGGTGTTATGCATGGCTGTGCTCACGATATTCACATGACCAGTATGATCGGTTCTGCTGAGCAGTTAATAAAGCATAAAGACCAATGGCAAGGGACCTTGATGATGGTTGCTCAGCCTGCTGAAGAAGTCGGGGGCGGTGCCAAAGCCATGATCAAAGAGGGGTTATTTAAGCAGTTTGCAAAACCTGATTATGTGTTGGGTTTACATACCAGTGCATCGCTTCCTGCTGGGCAAGTGGCAATCGCACCAGGCTATGCGCTAGCGAACGTGGATTCGGTGGATATTTCAGTTAAAGGCAAAGGCGGACATGGTGCTTACCCACATACCACTATCGATCCTGTGGTATTAGCATCTCGCATTGTTTTAGGTCTGCAAACCATAACCAGCCGAGAAATTTCACCGCTTAAGCCATCTGTTATCACCGTCGGTTCAATTCACGGTGGTTCAAAGCACAATATTATTTCAAATGAAGTGAAGTTACAGCTAACTCTACGCTCATACGACCCTGCGGTTCGCGAACAACAAATTGCGGCAATTAAACGTTTAACTGCTGGCATTGCGCAAAGTGCTGGGTTAGAAGAGTCGCTTTATCCTGAAGTGCTGGTACATGAATCTGAGTCTATTCCATCAACCTATAATAACCCTGAACTTGCAACTCGTATGACAAAGAGCATTAAACAGGAGTTAGGTGATTCGCAGGTTGTCAAAGCTGAGCCTGTTATGGCAGGCGAAGACTTTGGTTTATTTGGTCGCACCGAAGAAAATATTCCAATTACCATTTTTTGGTTAGGTGGGGTTGAGCCAAGCAGCTATCAAGCCGCAATGAAAACTGGTGAGCCTCTACCTTCATTACACTCGAGCAAGTTTGCACCAGATTATGAACTGGCAGTGCATACGGGTGTAAGGGCCATGACGGCCAGCGCCCTTGATCTTTTTAAACAAAATTAAGTAATAATTATTTTTCTATGTGACTTACCTTTAAACATTGCCTAGAGATAGGTCACTTTTCCTTGCGGTGATACTTTATAAAGACTTAATGAAAAAATTTGACTGCGCTTAACTGGGCCAAAGATACGAGAGTCTGCACTGTTCTGCATATTATCGCCAAGTACAAAATACTCGTTGTCTTTTAAGGTTATTTTTTCTTTTTTATAAGAACATGGCGTTGTAGATATCGATGTTGCACTCTTCAAATGGGGAGGTATGTAGAGCGTTTTATTAATAATGACTTGCTCATCGCATAACAACACTTCATCGCCAGGTATAGCAACGACTCTTTTTTGTAAGGCACCATAGCGGTCAGATTGAAGACCAACGAAGCGGTAACGTTCAATTTTAATATCAAAGTGACGAGATACTGTGGTATCGCCCAGTTGTATGGTTGGATAACTTGATAAACTGTCGGTGCCTGAATAAGAATACCCGGTATACGGTAGAAGACTTAATGACAGAAAAACACATATGCCAGCAGACCCAAAAGAAATTAGTTTTTTAGCTTTTTGTTTATATACACTCAAAATAAGTACGAGCAGAATTGCTGCGAAATAACTCATCAGAAAAACAGAGGTCATAAGATAATTATCTGCAATTTTAAATAATCTGAAACTGGCAAAGAAAGCAGCTAACAAGAGAGGGTAAGCTAATAAGTACTTCAATTTATATCCTTATCATATAAAGCGCCACTTTATATTCTGGTGGCTTTTTTAGCCACCTAAGTAACTTAGATCAAGTTACTCTATAATTTTAAGAGCAATAAATTTAAAAAGGTGCTGCAGTGGTAAAAGTCATCATCTCTTCAGTACGAGGGTGCGCAATTTGCAACATCTCGGCATGCAGCTGTAAACGGTTTGCTGCCGCTAGTGCTTCATCTTTAGCATATAACCTGTCACCTAAAATGACATGACCCAGTGATAGCATATGAACGCGCAGCTGATGTGAACGACCCGTGATAGGAGTGAGTTTCACACGTGTTGCCGCCGCCTCATGCGCTAAAACCTCATAATGGGTAAGTGATGGCTTACCACTTTCATGACACACCATTTGCTTAGGTCTATTTGGCCAGTCACAGGTCAAGGGTAAATCAACCGAGCCTGAAGGCTGCGCTAATTTGCCATGCACACGGGCAATGTAGTACTTGTTGGTTAATCTATCTTGAAACTGAATGCTTAAAAAACGATGGGCTTCTTTGTGCATAGCTAAACACAACACGCCAGAAGTCGCCATATCTAAACGATGGACTATTCGCGCAGTAGGGAAAACACGGTTTACTCGTGCAATTGCACAATCAGCATGTTTCGGGTCTTTACCGGGTACTGTTAACAGCCCACTAGGCTTATTGATAACCAACATATCGTCATCTTGATACAGAATATCTAAATATGGGTCTAGTGGGGGAGCATAGTTAAGTAGCACAGTAATACCTCGTTTTTAGCAAGGGCGCTATTCTACCCTAAGGCAAAGGTAATAAGCGAGTTAACTTCACATACAAAAACAGACCCAAGAGGGTCTGCTTAACATTTTAACGTTCGATCATTTTACTAGACTTTAAATTGCTCAAGCATATCTTCTTGATGAGCAATTTTATCAAACTGTGACTGCATGGTTTGGTCAACGTTAGCTGCTTGAGAAAGTACAGTATCTGAGATAATACGAATCTCAGAGGCATTGTCATTGACGTCTGTGACCACTTGCCTTTGTTCATGCAGCATGTTGGCGATTTGCATATTTAAATCAACAATATGTGCAATTGAGTCTCGTATTGCATCAAGGGCATGTTTGGTTTCATCGGCTTTACCTACCGTCGTTTGCACCACTTGCTGACTTTGCTTCATAACTTGTACTGCACTGATAGCACCAGCTTGGAGTTGATCAATCATTGTCTTAATTTCTGTTGTTGCTTCTTGTGTGCGTTGCGCAAGTGTTCTTACTTCATCGGCAACTACCGCAAAGCCTCGACCTGACTCACCGGCACGGGCTGCTTCGATTGCTGCATTGAGTGCTAGTAGGTTCGTTTGCTCGGCAATACCATTGATCACAGACAGAATTTGCTCGATACCACTTGTTGAGACTTCAAGCTCATTCACGACGTTAACAGCATCGCTTATTTGTTCAGACAATTGTGCGATTGAAGAGGTGGTTTCTGATACAACTTTTTGACCGTCTTGTGCTGCTGTATCGGTATTTTGAATCGCAGAAGCGGCCTCTTGGGCTGTGTTAGCAACACGCTGTTCAGTATCAGACATACTGGCCGTCGCTTCAACTAGCGCACCTAACGCATTCACCTGACGAGAGATTTCTTGTCGAGATTGGTTTGCATCATTTGACGTTTGCTTCGCATCTGCAAGAATTTCACGACCTAGGCTTTGAATTTGCTCAATGATCCCCTGTAGACGTGCAGTGAATAAGTTAAAGTTTTCTGCTAATTCAGAAAATTCAGGGTCGCTGTCTGTGTTCAGGCGCACAGTTAAATCAGCATTGCCTTTCGCAATATTCGCCATGGCGTCATTAATGTCTTCAAGCGGTTTAAGCAGAATGTTAATCACAATAGAAAGCAGCACAACAGCAATAATTACAAACAAAATAGTGAAAGTGATTGAGTCACTGGTTAAATTATTAACCGCGGCAAATACTTTATCTTTTTCCAGTGCCACGCCAACCAGCCAATCAAATCCTTCAACTTGTTGAAACACCAGAATATGCTCTTTACCATTGAGCTCTATGCTTTGCATGGTTTGTCTGAATTGTGTGTTCCCTAAGAACTTTGAGGCTTTTTCACCATTTAATTTGCTATCAGGGTGAGAAATAATAGTCCCGTCTTTACTGACCATAAAGGCGAAACCGGCGTCAAACAGATTGAACGAGTTAATCATGTTACTCAGTTTTGCCAAGCTGACATCAAAGAAAATAGCACCGTGAAATTGACCCGACTTTTTAACCGGTGTGCCAATTGAAACGAGAATTTCTTTTGATACTGAATCGGCATAAGGCGCCGTCACAATCAACTTGCCTGCGTTTTTAGCATCTTGATACCAAGGGCGCTTTCTTGGGTCCCAAGTCGGGCCTGGGTTCCAGCTTGGATCGCTGGCAACATACTTGCCCGTGCGCTCTTCACCGTAGCCTATCAAAATAAACTCTTGTTGTAGCTTCTGTTGGCTAAGTAAAGGGGCCGCTTGGTTTAAGCTGCCTGTTTGCGCCACTAAATCAGTGGTGAGGCTAGCCAAATTCGCACTGCCTTGCATTTGAGCTGTGACTGTGTTGCTGATCCCTTGAATAATTTCGGTCACGCTTTGTTCAACTTGTTTTTCAAGGTTACTTTTCAGCGAGAAATATTGTTTTATAGACAGCACAGTCAGTGCAAGCAGTAAGACCAGTGAGGATATGACGATGATTTTGTGTTTAAACTTCACACATAACTCCAAAGGCCTGAGGCCAGTCATTTATTATTATTAAAGTTTTGATTTGTATTTGTTGATTTGTGAGTGATAACTCAGCGTAATCACTCACTTAGCTAAATGCTACACCCTACTAAAGTCTAGGGTTTAAATGCTTAAAACACAACCTAACTCACAGAGTAAAATCAAAAGTGTTTTATTGTTTGCTGGTATTGATTAAATAGACGGCTGAAAGAGCCAACGCGCCGCCAATAGCAACACTCAAAGGAATGGTTTCTCCAAAATACCAAACCGACAATCCCATAGCGGTTACAGGGACCACAAAGATAAATGAGCTAGAGCGACTCGGGCCTAATTTTTGATTTGCCAAGAAAAACACACTCGTGGCAATACTGACCACAATCACAGACAGAAATAACATGTGTTGCCAATAAACTTCAGGGTAGTTTGTCATTGAGGTAAGTGGATTTAAATCAAAGGCAAAGATATAACTCAATATACTGGCCCATAAGTACATTAGCGCGCTGAATGTCATGAAGTCGGCAAACTGTGTACCACGTTGGCTGGCAAGAGTCAGAAAAGCCCATGAAAGTGCTGCAAGCACAAAGAATAAGTTACCGGATGCAAAAATCTGATCGGTATCAAAATGCCAAACCTCAATCATCATCATGCCACCCGCAAGGCCTAGTAGCATACCCATGAGCTGCAAAGGTCTAAATTTTTGCTGATTAAAAATAGCAGCAAGCACAAATGTCATAATGGGGTTTATGGTTGTAACCAGCATGCCGCCTTTACCTGGTAAACCGTCATGTAAGCCTAAGAAGAACAACTGATTATAACCGGCAAACAAAAGTCCTGCGGGTAAAGACCACAGTAAAGCGGGCCTTGCAAAGCGCAAATTTACTAGTTTTAATCTTTTTACCAAGAAAAGAATGGGCAGCATACTAACGGTTGCCAGAGCGAGGCGATAAAAAACGGTGAGCTTTGCTGGGGCCATATCGGCAATGATTTTCCCCGAAATCCAACTCGCGCCCCAAAATAGCATCGCGGTCACGAGTGCGAGAATAACGGGTGCGTCATTAGAGTTTTCTGACTGCTGCAAAGAGTGCATGGTTTTCCTTTAAAGTCCTAATCTAGACAATAACGCTTTATATCATACTTATTTTAGTTTTATTCGAAAAAGCGGATGAAAGTCACTGGTTTTATCGAGCTTTTGCAGGGCGATTTGAATGTTTGAACTAAGTCGTTTTAAGCATTAAATATATTGGTGTTTTTTTAGCCTTTTTAACTTCTATTTCTATACTTCAAATAATAAAGGTCAAAATGGTGAAAAACGTGGATATCAAGGTACTCCTCATTGACGATGATAACTTTATTCATAAAGTGGTGAGAAAAGCAGCTGATGGGGTATTTAGTGTTTGTCACGCATACAACGGACCAGAAGGCTTTGAACTAGCCAAGACTGAACAACCCGATGTGATTTTACTTGATGTTGAAATGCCAGGCCAAAATGGCTATGAATGCTGCGAGGTCTTGAAGTCTGACAGTGCAACGAAAGAAATTCCAATTGTATTTTTGTCAGGAAAAACAACTTTAAGAGAGCGCATGCTAGGATACGAGGCCGGTGCTGATGATTATCAACTCAAGCCTTTTGATACCGTTGAATTAATTGCCAAATTGAAGGTGTCAGCCAAATATAAAACAGAGCGAGATTCATTAAAAACAGAAATAAAAACGGCGCATAACACCGCGATGGATGTGATGACTGGCAATAGTGAGCTTGGCTTGGTGATGCGCTTTGTTGAAATGACCTATGGTATTCGCCAGTTAGATTCATTGGCAAAACAGTTGCTCGAACTAACGTCTAGCCTAGACTTGAAATGCTCAGTGCTGTTTGATTTTAATGGCAAGGCATTTACCTATTGCAGCTCAGGTTTACTGTCGCCCATAGAGCAAGAATTGCTAGAAAGCTGTCGAACTAATAAGCGGTTTATTGATTTTGGTTGCCGCACGATTATCAATTATCCAAAAGTAACCTTACTTGTAAAAAACATGCCTTTAGACAGCCCTGAAAAATATGGGCGATTCAAAGATGTTTTGCCTACTGTTTTAGGTGCCACCGATGCCAAACTTAGATTGATGGAAACCAATGATCTCTTGCTTAAACAAGGCGAGAAAACCCATTTTGCTTTCACCAATATTCGCCATTCATTACAGGATCTTGTCAAGAGCTTACATGTTCATCAAGCAGATGCGGGAGAAAGTATCGAACGCCTCGCCACGAGTATGCAATTTGAATTACCCAAGCTTGCGCTTGAGCCAGACCAAGAAGAGTTTATCCTTGATTCTATCACCAATACATTTGATGAAGTCTCTGAGCACTTGAGTAACTCAAACGAAGTGAATATTACGTTTGTGCATATTTTAAAAGAGATGAAATCCTTAGTCGGGGATTTAGAAAACGTCATCTCAGCAACGCAGCAAGACATCTGCTTTATGCAAGGTGCCGAGGTAGATATTGACGATGAAGATGGCTACCAAATGGACGTAGAGCTATTTTGATGACGCTTTGTTAATGAGTAGGGCGCTACTCAGCGAGTAGTTTATCTATATCCTTGATGGCATTTTGGTAATTGATGATCATAAACTCTTCTTGTGCGGTTAGCTCTTGCAGCAGGTTTCTCATTAAATAAAGTGTTTCTAATAAATAGGCCTCTCTGACAGACTCTCGGGAGTAAAAAATATCCCCTAATCGAGTCAAAGTTGCTTCTATGCTTAAGGTTTGAAAACGATACAGGGTATTTAACGCAGAGATAGTCTCGATACGCATATTAGAAGAGATCCCCGATTGCTTGAGTGCATCCCAGGCGGAGTTTCTTAACATATCTTGCACTAAACCATTTGGCATCTGACTCAAAATAAATGCTCGTTGCTTACTACTATCTAGAAACTCAGGTGGCTTGGTAATAGCAGATTCAACATTGGCAAGTACTTGTTGATGATAAGGTCGCCACTGTTCTAATAATGCTTTATTGGTCGTTAATTCGGCTTTTATGAGTTGCAAGGCACGAACTTTTTCTTGGTCTTTTTTAACTTGCGAATGCATTTCACTCAGAAATAAAGCCAATAGTACACTGAATACGATTAACCCAGATTCAAATAAAACTTTGATGATATTTGCCCGTGCTTTTTTAGTTTTAAATAGCATCTTCCATCCCAAGATGTTTATTGCCAGTCTCATTAGATTGAGAATATTGTTAAAACATAATAAGACTGTATCTGATTAGGGTAAACAGCAAAAGGGTAAACTTACGATGAGAAATCATCAACTTTCAGGAAATACCACTAGTTGTGAGTTTTGGAAGTGCAATTGATATTTGTTTGTAGGTTTTGGAAAAAATTTAATAGAGGGGAAAAGGAGGCCAGCCGTTGGCTGACCTCACAGGAACTTAGTGAGACACCACAATTAAGCGGATCGCATCAAGTTTCAATTGCGCTTTTTCAATAAACTCATCTAATTGCGCTTTTTGCTTATCGAAGACCTGAATTTCTTCATCACGAATATTCGGGTTGATGGCTTTTAATGCCACAAGACGACCTTGCTCTTCGTTTAACGAGGTTTGCATTTTTTCTTGTGCAGAAGCTTTAAGACCAACTAACTCGGCACCCGCTAACTCATTCGCTTTAGTAATGAGTGGGTGGATCGCAGCTTGTAACGCATTTGCCAATTTACTACCCGTTTGGCGGCCAACCGCTGAGAGTTGGTTGTTGAATGCATCAAAGGCAACATTTTCAGCTAGGTTATTACCCGCTTTATCAAGTAATACGCGAATAGGTGTTGGCGGTAAGAAGCGACCGACTTGCAATGCTTTTGGTGCAGAGGCTTCAGCGACAAAAATTAACTCAACAAAGAAGGTACCTGCAGGTAGCTTTTTGTTTTTCAGTAGTGCCACTGACGCACAACCAAAGTCATCGTCACAGATCATATCCATGGTGCCTTGCACCATAGGGTGATCCCAACTGATGAATTGCGCATCTTCCTGTGAAAGAGAGGTTGCACGGTCAAACGTTACCGTAATGCCATCATCGCGCAAACACGGGAAAGACGGGTTAAGCATGTGCTCTGTTGGCTTCAAGATAATGGTGTTTTCGCCTTTATCTTCTTGGTTTACACCAAACATATCAAACACATTGATCATGTAAGCGGGTAGCACAACATCGTCATCAAGTTGTTCAATTTCGGCGGCTAATGCATCGGATTTACCTTGGCCACTCGAATGAAGCTCCAATAAACGGTCACGACCTTGTTCCATTTGTTTACGTAGTTGTGCGTTTTGTTTTGCAGCTTGTTCTAAAAGTGGGTCTAGCTCTTCTTCGTCACAATTATGCTCACTGATAAACTCTAATAAGTCATCGCTGAACTCTTTGTAAAGAAGCTGACCTGTTGTGCTGGTGGTTTCGAATGCATCTAGGCCTTCATGGTACCAACGCAATAACACTTCTTGCGCGGTATTTTCAAAGTAAGGCACATGAATGTTGATATCGAACTTCTGACCAATACGGTCAAGACGACCAATACGCTGCTCCAGTAAGTCTGGGTTCAGCGGTAAATCGAACAGCACAATGTTATGTGAGAATTGGAAGTTACGGCCTTCAGAACCAATTTCAGAACAGAGTAATACTTGCGCACTGTCGTATTCGTCGGCGAAGTAAGCGGCTGCACGGTCACGTTCAACAATGCTCATACCTTCGTGGAAAACGGCTGATTTAATGGCTTCGCGCTCACGTAAAATTTGTTCAAGGTTGATAGCTGTTTGTGCTTCGGCACAGATCAACAACACCTTTTCGTGCTTAAGCTCTTTGAGTTTGGCAATTAACCACTCAACTCGCGGGTCGAAACCCGCCCAGCTACTACCAGCACCTTCAAACTCTTGGAAGATTTTTTCTGGGAACAAGGCGCGTAATGCAGACTTTTCAGGTGTTTGAATGCCACCCATATTACCCATCACAGACATGGCGGTTTTGTATTGCTTAGGTAACTCAACCGGGTAGCTATGTAATTTACGGCTTGGGTAACCATCAATGCCACTGCGGCTATTACGGAATAAAATACGACCTGTACCGTGGCGATCTAATAGCATCGACAAGATTTCTTGCTTTGCTGCGTCATCACCACTTTGCGCTTTGGCTAGTAATTCAGTGATGTCAGTTTCTTTTAACAGGGTCTTTAAAGTCGTCTGATTCTTTTCATCTAACTCGCCTTGCTGTAACAGCTGATTAGCGGCATCAGCCACTTCTTTATAATGGCTTTCTTCTTCAACAAAAGCATCGTAATCGTAGAAGCGATCTGGGTCTAAAAGCTGCAGACGAGCAAAGTGGCTGTAGTGGCCAAGTTGGTCTGGCGTTGCTGTTAGAAGAATTAAGCCCGGAATATCTTGGCTAAGCTCAGCAATACGCAGGTATTCTGTGCTTGGCTTTTCTTTAGTTACCGTTAAGTGGTGGGCTTCATCGATGATCAATAGATCCCAATCAGCCAAAGTGGCTTGTTCAAACCAGCGGCGTTTTTTGGTGATGAACTCAAGACTCACCAATACCAGTTGCTCAGTCTCAAATACGTTTGGAGAGTCGGCAAAAGCTTCGTCGCAACGTTCTTCATCGAAGATAGAGAAGTACAAGTTGAAGCGACGCATCATTTCAACCAGCCATTGATGTTGTAAGTTTTCAGGCACAACGATTAAAACGCGGCTAGCACGGCCAGTTAAAATTTGTTGATGTAAAATCATGCCCGCTTCGATGGTTTTACCTAAACCTACTTCATCTGAAAGTAAAACGCGTGGCGCGTGACGCTGGCCCACTTCATCTGCAATATATAACTGGTGCGGAATAAGGCTGGCACGTTGGCCAATTAGGCCTTTTAAATGCGATTGCTGACGGGTGAACTGGTGCTGCCATGTGTTATAGCGCAACGTATAACGGTCGAATCTGTCAATTTGACCAGCGAATAAGCGGTCTTGTGGTTTATTAAACTTAATAAAGTGGTCTAAAAACGTTTCTTTTAACGTGGTTTTTTCTTCTGTATCGAGGCGAATACCGTGATAGCTCAGAATGCCATTTTGTTCTTCAACGGTTTCTACCTCTAGTTCCCACTCTTCGACACTGCGAATAACATCACCAGGATTAAAAATTACACGGGTAACCGGTGCTTCTTGTACTGAGTAAACGCGGTTTTCTCCACTGGCAGGGAATAAAATCGTAAGCTGTCGCCCCTCTAAAGCTACGATGGTACCTAATCCTAAATCTGATTCAGTATCACTGATCCAGCGCTGACCTAAGGAAAAATTCATGTTTGTCTCGACTTAGCAGAAAAAAGGCGGCTATGTTAACCGTAAGCAAGGGCCTATTCAATCTTGTTTCTCAGGCAATTTTATGCTTTTGAGGATCCAGTAGCGCGCAGATAAATCATTGCCTTTTAAGATAGTCGAAATCTTCTGATTTAGTGAAGGGAATTGATCGGTGTATTGAGTTTTGGTTTGAGCAAAATTCACTCCTTAAAGGTAAATACAATCTATTTCTGTCATAAAACAGACTTTTATGACAGATAGGCTAAACTTACAGTGTGGCCATGAGTTTTTGATGGCAACGTCATCAAAAGCCATGGCTGTCGCGGTATCAATGCAACGATAGGAAGATGCTATGGTAAAAGCTCAAGATGTCGATAAAAAAATGTACGTGCTCGACACTAACGTACTACTCCACGAACCACTCGCATACCTCTCTTTCCAAGAACACGATGTAGTTGTCCCCATGACAGTGTTAGAAGAGCTTGATCACATAAAGGATAGAAAACGTGATGTAAGCCGTGATGCACGTGTTGCTATACGCGGTCTTGAAGATATTTTAAGAGATGCCTCTCCAGAACAAATGTTAGAGGGGGTGAAGCTCCCAAATACCACTGGTGAGAACAACTCAAATAATTGTGGTCGTCTTGTGATCATCAACGACCATTTATTTCCTGATAATGTGTCTGGTTTACCGGGTAATGAAAATGACCACAGAATTATTAACTGTGCCATTCATTTACAGCAGCAACATAAAAGTACCAAGGTTGTGCTGGTTACTAAAGACATTAACATGCGCCTTAAAGCAAAAGGAGCCGGACTGAAATTTGTAGAAGACTATCGTACAGACCAACTCATTGACGATATTAAACTGCTCAGCTCGGGGTTTAAAAAGTTTCAAGGTGATTTTTGGCAAAGTGTTGGCGAATGTAGCTCAGAGCAGCAAGGACGTTACACCTTGCATCATATTCCTAAAGAACGAATTGAAGATGTTTTTAGTAACGAGTACATCGTTGATGAAACCGACCATTTTGCTGCGCGAGTGGTAGGATACGACGAAAAACATATTACCCTAAAAGATCTCGGGGTCGAGCGCCTAATGCATCAACAAGCTTGGGGCGTTTCACCCAAAAATATTTATCAAGGTATGGCACTTGATGCCTTATTAGACCCAGAAATAGAACTGGTCATTCTGACAGGCCCAGCCGGTTGCGGTAAAACACTCCTTGCTTTGGCCTGTGCGTTGGAGATGGTGATTGAGAAGAAGGTTTATGACAAGGTGATTGTCACTCGTAATACACCTGAAATCGCAGAGAGTATAGGTTTTCTTCCCGGCACAGAAGAAGAGAAAATGGCACCTTGGCTTGCAGCTATTACCGATACCCTTGAAGTGCTACACAAGAATGATGAAAGCCCGATTTCAAGCCGTAACTACATTATGGAAAAGGCCAACATTCAATTTAAGTCAGTAAACTTTATGCGTGGCCGTAGTATCCAAAATGCGGTGGTGATTTTGGACGAAAGCCAAAACTTAACCGCTTCACAATTGAAAACCATTATTACCCGATGTGGTGAAGGCACAAAACTCATTTGTACAGGTAACTTGGCACAAATAGACAGTAATTATTTAACCCCAGTGACCTCGGGTTTGACCTACTTAGTTGAACGGTTTAAACATTTTGAAGGTAGCGCCACCATCAATCTGAATGGTGTGGTGAGAAGTCGTTTGGCGTCATTTGCCGAAGAAAATTTATAGCTAAATTAAATCTTTTCTATTCAAATCAATGCTCACCTCGGTGGGCATTTTTTATGATTGAGTTTAATCAATCCTTTTATGTTTTTATTTCGTAGCTATATTTTGATACAGGCTGTTTGAGTATACCCAAACAACCTCAAGATACGAGGTTCAGCGAGAATTGATTGGCTGTCAGACAAGGCATCGATTTGAAGGTCTAGTGGTTCTAAATCGAAAATTGATAACGCAGTATGAAAGCCAATCAAACTCGCCCAAGGGAGCGTGCTTTCAGTCCTATTTCATCGTCAAAGAACTTGGAAAGGACTCGTCATTACGCTGCGTCCTTTTCCTTGAACTAGAACAGAAGGCAGCGCTCTGAATCATGCATCTTGAGGAAGTTTGGGTATATAAGCAGTTAATAATAACGAAAACTGAGAGTCATCATGAAAACATTATCGATATTAATCGGGGCGTCTTTACTCAGCGCGTCGTTTACAAGCATCGCAAACGTCAAATTTAAGCTAGAGGCATTGTCTGAGAACCTACATGTGCTTTATGGACGAGGTGGTAACATTGCCATTAGCACCGGAGATGATGGTATTTACTTAGTAGACGACCAATTTGCAAAGCTCAGTGATGACATAAAAAAACAAATTAGTCAGTTAAAACCTGGCGCGCCTGAGTTTGTGATTAATACACATCATCATGGCGATCACACTGGTGGAAATGAGAACTTTGCCAAAGCAGGGAGTCATGTCATAGCGCATCATAATGTGTATGACCGCTTGAAAGAAAAGCATGGTGAAGGGTCTAAATATTTGCCTGTTTTAAGCTTCAGCCAAGATATGACACTTCATTTTAACAATGAACACGCGCAGCTTTGGCATTACGCCCATGCTCACACAGATGGCGATTCGGTCATTTTTTACAAAAATGCCAATGCAATACACATGGGAGATATTTTCTTTAATTTAGGTAGTTTACCTTTTGTTGATGTCGACAGTGGTGGTTCTCTTGATGGCGTGATAAAGGCGGTAGAGCAAACCTTATCAAGAATAAATAACGATACTAAAGTTATCCCAGGTCACGGCCCTGTCACTGACAAACAGGCACTTGAAGCGTATCGCGCATTATTGTTAAAAGCTAAAAGCGCCATGGTATCAACGATGAGCGGCGGGAAATCGCTTGAAGAAGTACTTGCTGAAAAGCCGCTGTCAGTGTTGAATTTAACTTATTCAAACTGGTTACCAGAGGAGCGAGTGACCACTTTGTTTTATAGAAGCTTGAGTGCGCCAAATCATAAACATTAATTGCTATTTGTTGTTATTTCTTACATCAGTGAAGCGGTTACTTCGCTGATGTATTAACCATCTATGGTTGTATTCTAACCACTAAGACTAAAGTGTATGTCCCTAATTAAAGACATTTGCTCTGGATCAATTCTTTGATTTTATTCTGCTGTCACACTCATTGATGTAGTAAGAGTTCAGTATTAAGAGATCAAAATCTAATTGAATGGGAAATTCACATTATGACTTCAGCGTTTTATATTCCAACAGTAAATCTTATGGGTGCAGGTTGTTTGAAGGATGCCGCCGACAGCATTCAAGCACAAGGTTTCAAAAAGGGCCTTATCGTTACCGACCAAGTATTAAATAAAATTGGTGTTGTGGCTCAAGTGCAAGCTTTATTAACTGAACGTGACGTGCAAACGGCTGTTTTTGATGGCACGCAACCAAACCCAACCATTGGCAATGTTGAACAAGGGTTAAAAATCTTATCTGACAACCAATGTGATTTTGTTATATCACTGGGTGGTGGCTCTCCGCATGATTGTGCAAAAGGCATCGCATTAGTTGCTGCTAATGGTGGAAAAATTGCTGACTATGAAGGCGTTGATCAATCTGCAAAGCCGATGTTACCGCTGATTGCAATTAACACCACCGCAGGAACCGCATCAGAAATGACGCGCTTCTGTATCATTACCGATGAGGCGCGCCACATAAAAATGGCGATTGTTGATAAACATACGACGCCGCTTATTTCAGTAAACGACCCAGAGCTGATGTTAGCAAAACCAGCGTCATTGACGGCTGCAACGGGAATGGATGCACTGACACATGCCATTGAAGCGTATGTATCAATCGCAGCGACGCCAATTACAGATGCGGTGGCGATTAAAGCCATTGAATTAATTCAAGCCAATCTACGTGAAGCTGTACAAAACGGTGAAAGCATTGAAGCGCGCGAGCAAATGGCTTATGCACAGTTTATGGCGGGGATGGCATTTAATAATGCATCGCTTGGTTATGTGCATGCCATGGCACACCAATTGGGAGGTTTCTATGATTTACCGCATGGCGTATGTAACGCGATTTTATTACCTCATGTACAGCGCTTTAATGCCAAAGCTTGCCCTGAGCGTTTAACGGATGTGGCAAAAGCCATGGGTGTTGATGTAAGTTCATTGACTGTAGAGCAGGGCGCAGAAGCGGCGATTGATGCCATCGTTAAATTAGCATCTGATGTGGGCATTCCTTCAGGTATTGAGCAGCTAGGTGCCAAAGCTGATGATATTCCGACCTTGACTGAAAATGCATTAAAAGATGCGTGTGGGTTTACTAATCCAATTCAGGCGACAGCAGAAGAGATTTCAGAAATCTTCCGCGCTGCAATGTAATTAAAAAGAACGAATTTGCTTTTTAGATGTCGAAGCCTTGGTATATTTGCCAAGGCTTTTTTGCTTTGGTATTGAATTTATTTGAGGATTTTTTATCCTTACGCTTTTATCTTCTCGCCGTTTCAAACTTCAGGGCCAAACTATGTTTAGTAAAATTGTAAAACTTAAAGATTATCAATTACTCACATTAGGTTGGTTAGGTATGCTATGTATGGTGTGTTTAAACTGTACAGTGCATAGTTTATTTATTGCTAAACAGCGGGTTGATATTGCCTCCTCTATTTTGTGGTCATTGCAAGAGTTTGGTATCTGGTTGCTGATCACGCCGTTTATTTGTTTTGCTCTACAACGCAGTATGAAATTAAAGCAATTAATCTTAGTGGGTTTTTTCGCGCTTACATGCGTGTTAACCGTAAACACGAGCCTTGATGTTTTAATAGAGCAGACAGCATGGCAAGAAAGCCTTTTCTATAATTGGCATAAACATGCCATTGCTTATTTGGCCATTGTGACATTAGTGCACTTAAAAGGACGTTTGGTAGGTGACTCGCAAGGGCAAATTCATGGTTCGGCGTTTTGCGTCTCAAAGGGTTCCGTGACACAAGATAAAGAAATAAGTTCGAATTTACAAAGGTTACAAATAGAAGAATTTGATATTGCGTTTGCCGATATCTACTTTGCAAAAGCCGCGGGTAATTATGTTGAGTTACATACCAAACAAGGTATGTCACTGGTACGCACAACCATGAAAGAGTTAGAAAACAGCTTACCAGCTCAGACTTTCTATCGCTGCCATCGCTCTTACCTTGTCAATCTTTCTCATAGTGCAAAGCTGATTAATGCGCGCTCTGGGCATGGTCTATTAGTGCTGAATAACGATATTGAAGTGCCAGTCAGTAAAAGCAATCGTGCAACAACTAAATTGCTGTTAGGCCTTTAAAAATAAAGGCTAGGGACGAATGGATGAATCACCTTTTGTCCCAAATCTTATGAGTTCGTCACATAGAGCTGGGTTGGGTAGAATCGATTTTATATAGTTTTCATCATCAAAAATTTGAGGAGAAAACAATATGAATAAGCCGTCACTTACTCTAACGACTCGCTTACTACACTGGTCTGTCGCATTTACTATGCTAGGTTTGATCAGTGTGGGTTATTACATGGTGAACTGGGAGGTTTGGTCACTATACCCCATTCACAAGGCACTAGGTGTTATTGCGCTCTTGTTTGTATTACCTCGTGCGATTTACCGCATTAAAAAAGGCTTTTTACCTGCTGATGACAATGCGTCAGAGACGCTCAATAAAGTCATTCACTACGCCCATTGGAGTTTATTAATTGGTACGCTGCTTATGCCAGTAAGCGGCATGCTTTACTCAGGCTTTGGCGGGTACGGTATCGATGTGTTTGGTCTGACTTTAGTGCCAAATAACTATACAGAGAATGGCGCAGTACCTTTCAATGAGACTATTTTTGTAGTTGCTAAAGCTGCACATTCTTATATTGCTTACGCTTTAACAGCGCTCATTGCATTACACATGCTTGGCGCCATCAAGCATCATGTGCTCGACAAAGACACAACACTATTGCGTATGCTAGGCCGTGCTTAATTAAAAGGAGTGCGATAACCCTAGCTTGAGTTCTATGTGGTTGAAGTTAAAGGTTCTCTTCAACCACATGCACGATGCTATACAGGCCTTGTTTGTCAGGAAATATTAAATTCTCATTGTTATCGACCATCTTCCAATCAGTTCTACAGGTGCCTGGATATTTTGGCGTAGTGAACTCAATAGAGATATCTATGATTTCACCAGACTTTACTGTGGGCAGAGGAATACTGTCACGTGAGTAGCATAAGTTAGGGTCTTGTGGGGTCATACGTTTTAGATGTTTTTCTTTCCAAGGCACGGTGCCAATATTTTGCACTCGCCAAGTTTTAGTAAAACGCGTGTTAATAGGGATAGGCGAACCATCTGGAATAGTGACGTCTTTAATAAACTTGGTTGCAAAGCCGGCTTTTAGCTCTATTTTCTTATTCTTACTATCTGAAATATATGCATAAAAATAATATGGCGACGCTGTTAAGCAGAGCAAACTAACTAGCCATATTACATAGTTAGGTAAAGTCTTATGCTTTAATTTATTCACTATGGCGCGCAGCTTAACAGCGTTAAGGTTATTGCTGTCAGTCGATACTTTTATTTGCTCATCAGCTTTATTTGCTTGCAACAGCGCTGCGAATTCTTCTTCGCTTATCTCTAAAACGGCCATTAGTTTAGTTTGCAAATTTTCACTGGGCGTACGTTGACCATCGAGTACTTTATAAAAGTGAGAGCGACTGCATTCGCACAGGTTAACGATTTGTTTTATGGTTAGTCTTTTTGTCTCCGAGACACGTTTTATCTGGCGTCTGAGTGGTGTCATGCTTATTCCTTTTTGGAACTTTTTAATGCTTTAAGTTTTTTGTCTCTGAGACATTTTTTCCATTGTACATAAAAAAAGCAAGGCATAGAGTGTGCTGTAGGATTTTTGTAATACAAAATACTTATAAAGCATAACAATAACTTGATCCCTAACGCCAAGTAAGAATTTAAGACAATGAAATGGTTAAAGCACTTTTTGTTTTATCTAGTCACACCTAGTCGAACGTGTGAAGAGTGTACTCTGATATTTAAACCAAAACAGAGTGATGAGCGGCTATGTGAAAAGTGTCAAGCGCGGAGAAATGAGGTAAAGCAATGAACTTTATCGAGATAGTAGAGAGCTCGTAAAGCCTTTCGAAACTGTGGCGTTGATTATACCACTCTGATATTTAAACCAAAAAAGAGTGATGAGCGGCTATGTGAAAAGTGTCAAGCGCGGAGAAATGAGGCTAAGCAATAAGCCTTTATAGGTGAATTGATTGGTCGTAAAATCTCTCGAAATTGTAGTTGTTGATTATACTAATTTATAACTACTTTTTTAGAGGCGAGATAATGAGACGAGTATGTCTTGTTTTCCTATTAATTATATCGACCTGCTCATTGGCTAAGCCATTTAATGTTGTTACAGGCATTGATAGACCGCCGTACTCTTTACAAGGGGCAAAAACTGGTTTTGAAATAGAGCTATTAAGTGCTGTGCTAGACAAAGTAGTGAATAAGCATGAGTTTGTTATAGCCCCCTATGGTCGGTCAATTAAAATTCTGGATGTTAGAAACATAGATGCTATGACTACAGCCAGTGTCGCTTTATATAGAGAATCAGGCAAGCTCAGTATGCCCTATATTCAGTATCAGAATGTCGCAGTGACTTTAAAAAGCACAGATTTAAAGCTTGGGTCAATCAATGATCTAGAACGTTTTTCTATCGCTACCTTTTTAAATGCTAAAACGATCTTAGGAGACACTTTTAACCAAGCAGTATCAAAGTCGAGCCAATACACCGAATTGTCAGACCAATCTCTGCAATTACACATGCTCAGAAAAAATAAGGTTCAAGTCCTAGTAATGGATATCAATATATTTAATTACTTCAATAAGTTTCATGAACTTGAGGTTGATATTCACCGGATCTTCCCGCTCACTGCTTATGGACTTCTTATTAAAGAAAATGCTTTTAAAACCCGTTTTGATCATGCACTACAGCAATATTTAAATTCCGACGCCTACCTTTCGTTAGCCAATAAATGGTCTATTGACCCTAATCTATTAATAAAGCAGTAAATTATAAATTGCATTTAGTATGCATGTCATTTTTATTACAGAGAAAAATATGCTTTCAATCTGGTTTTACCAGTTTCTGTTAGATAGCTTTTTCGCTGAAAATTCTTTTCTGTTTACAAAGTTTCACATTCTATTTTTTTAATTTAAGTCTTTTTAAAACAGTTTATTAGCTTCGTTGCTTAAGCGGGGGTTATGTTGATTTTTGTAATAAAAGATTCATTTAGTTTACAAAATTGTAAATGTAATTAGAATTTATTGCATACAATATTCTTCATTGTATTTTGGACTGACTTTCGTGCAACTTGAGTCAGTCTTTTTTTTGCGTCAGATCAGCTGGTTATTGGCTTAATCCGTTTCCAACGCAATGGTAGTAATTGATTATCTGGAAGTAGAAGTATGATGTATAAATCTAAAAAGTTGTTTGTAGGAGCGAGCCTATTTGCTGCTGCAACACTTCCAACCTATGCCTCTGCAGCCGCCATGTGCGGTGCAACGACAACAACAGGCAATGCTTTAACGCTTGGACAAACTGAGTGTATTTCAGGAAATGGACTTTATTTCTATGTAGATATTGAGCAGGATGGCACACCACTTAACATTTTCACTTCTGGTGGCACTGGCGAGGCCGATATTCTCGTAAATACAGGAAGTTGGGCAACTTCTAGCTCCCATATTACGCGTACACAAGAAGCGGGCACAAACGACTCTTTAAAAATTACAGCAAACAAAGGTCGTTTATATATCAGTGTGTTTGGTCTTCATGAACAAGTACAATTGTCTTTGAGTAAAGCAACTGTAGATGAACAGCCTGTAGGGGCTACTTGTAGTCAAACTAAGCACCCTAGTGGCGCATTAGCTTTAAATGAATCGGTATGTATTGGTGGTAATGGCCTTTATTATTATGTTGACGTACCAGAAGACAACACTGAGTTAACAATTGAAACTCAGGGCGGTGAAGGTGAAGCGGATATCTTTGTAAACCGTGATGGCTGGGCAACACGTAGCAGCTATACTGGATCATCTGCGAATGCAGGCACCAATGAAACATTAAAAGTGACGGCTAATAAAGGGTTATTTTACGTCAGTGTAATGGGCCAAAATGACGGCGTGAACTTCTCAGTTAAAACTGGAACTTCCACACCTGATCCAGTAAATCCAACAGATCCTTCAACAGCCGACTTTGTGGTTGTAGAGCCAGTTGTGGTGTCTATACCGGCTGCAGCGATTAATTCAAAAGCAGAATTTAGCTCAGATGTTGAGCAGATCATTGCCTCTACTTGGGCGCAGTGGGGCGAGATTTCAGCAAACTCTCCAGGTGTAGTCGCGGATGTTGCCAAAGCCATTCATTTCCTTGCGCAGCAAGATGATATAAAAGACAAAGACTTAGATACACTCCTGTATTTCTTACGTAATTTTGCCGCCAATGGCGACTTTACTCAGTTTAGCCAAGCTGATGCTAAGTTAATCAGTGATGCGCTTCATGCGGTTGCTATGATGACGGAGTTTTATACCACAGGTGCGCCGGCTGGCTTAATCCATGAAAGCTATGCAACAGCGTTAATTAATTTAACTACAGCCGAAGGCGCACAGTTTATTACTGAGCAATTACCACACTTAATGGCGTTGACTCAGTTTTATGCGGGTTTATCTAACCCATATGTAAACGACAATTTTGGCTACAGCACCAATCAAATCTTAAAAGCATTTTATGATTTAGCTTACATTGGTAAGCAAAATGCGGTGATTAAAGCGGCATTTAATGAGCATATGCTTGCTGTGATGTCTGTACTGCGCAGTTATGCACTAGGCGAAACAGGCTTAGATATGCGCTGGAATGCAGATGCTGATCGACTTTGGATTGTTCCGCACGAATTTTTAGCATTAGGCCATGTTGCAAATCTTGCAGAGCCAGCAGTTCAAGCGCGTATTGATGGTATTGTGAAAGAAATCTTCGACGTGACATCATCACAAGTTGATGCAGAAGAAGTGAAGAAGAAGATCACAGAAAGCTACCTTGAAACCGTAAACCGCAGCTGTGACAGTAGCGATGCACTAAACGGTTATTGTGCTGTGCCTAAAAAGGTGGAAGATATCTTAACCATTACCTACCAATGTAATGACGCTATCACCATTCGTGCACAAGCAATGACAAACCAGCAACTTGCAACAGCATGTAGCAAGATGGCTGATGTAGGCACCAATTTCCACCAGTTCTTTAATACCAATATGCAGCCGGTGAGCAATGATAACAACACCAAACTTGAAGTAATTGTTTATGCAACACCTGAAGACTATGAAGCATATGGCTATCAATTTTTTGGTCATAATACCAATAATGGTGGTATTTACCTTGAAGGCGACCCAAGTGTCGCGGGCAATATTCCGCGTTTCCATGCAATGCAATGTCCACAAAGCTGGGTTGGTTTTTCATGTGACACCGCAGGTGAAGTTTATAACTTAGAGCATGAATACGTTCACTACTTAGATGGTCGTTATAACTTATATGGCATGTTCGCACACCATAATAATACGGTTTCTTGGGCCGAAGGTTGGGCTGAGTTCTTAACCAAAGGTCAATATAACAAGCGTAACTTTGATGCCATTGCGGGCAAGACTATTCCGTCTTTACGCAGTATTTTATTCATGGAATATGGGTTTGATAATTTGTATCCATGGAGCTACTTAACCATGCGCTACTTGGCTGAAAACCATAAACAAAGTGTTTTGGCGCTTTCAAATGCATTGAAGTTAAGTGATAGCACGGAGTTTGAAACACTACTTGGTCAAATTGCGACCGATCATAATGATGACTTTATCAATTGGATGGTTGCAAACACCGATGCGGTTGCACCTGGTGAAATACCAGAGCCAGTTGCAGGTGTATTTTCTGGTTGTGAGTTATTAACCACTTATGAGCGCGGCACAGCAAAAGCAAGTGTTTCAATCACCAACCCGTATGCTGAACCTGTGACTTTATACTGGGTGAATCCAGCAACTGGTGCAGCGGATCTAGCTAATCCATATGCAACCTTGAGTAATGGCGAAGTATATAGCGCTGATTTTTGGTCTCAAGGCGACCGTATGGCGGTGATGGATAGTCAAAATACCTGTTTAGGTGTGGCGGCGTTAACAGAGCTAAACAGTGATTATGTGATCACGCAAGCTATGCTACCAACGACAGATTCTGGTACAGACACTGGCTCTGGTACAGACACTGGCTCTGGTACAGACACTGGCTCTGGTACAGACACTGGCTCTGGCACAGACACTGGCTCTGGCACAGATACTGGCTCTGGTACAGATACTGGCTCTGGTACAGACAATGGCTCTGGTACAGACACTGGCTCTGGTACAGACACTGGCTCTGGCACAGATACTGGTTCTGGCACAGATACTGGTTCAGGCACAGACACAGGTTCTGGCACAGGTGAAAACCCTTGGTCGCCAATTGCGAACTGTCCAAATACTGAAACAAATAGTGCCTATGACATCGCAATTAATGAAAAGATCTGTATGACGGGCTCAGCGCCTAAGTACTTCACCATGACAGTACCTTGGGATGCTTCAACCGTTACCATCGGCCTAATGGGCGGTGAAGGTAATGTAAATCTGTATGTGAACAATGAAAGTAATGCTTGGCCAACGTCTGCAGCAGCTGAGCTATCAAGTACCAATGCGGGTACATCTCAATCAGTTCAGTTTACTGCCAATGCAGGTCAGCAGATCATGCTTCAGCTTGATGGCCAGTTTACTGGGGTGACATTCCATGCCTTAGTGCAAAGTAATGAGCAAGGTGGTGGCAACACAGATCCAACACCAACCGATCCAAATGACCCATTTGTAAATAACCACCCAGAGTTAAATGATGGCTTACCTGAAGATGAATCTCGCTTCTTAGGCTTAGATGGCCAGGCTTTGGTTGAGCGCATTATGGCGTCTAACCCGCAACATGTGGGTGCCGTATTCAACATTAAATCGGGTCAGGCGAGATACTTATTCAGCGAATCTAATATGATGTCGGTGATCAGTGAGTTACGTCGTCAAGCGCGTACTATTGATGAGTACAATGCCTATAAAGTACAAGGTTTAATTTACTTCTTACGTGGCGGGTTATTTGTACAGTTCTTTAACCCTGATCTAGTCCCTGAGTATTCTTCAACTATTGAAGTAAACCTAAAAGCAGCAATGGAGGACTTATTTGCGAGCTCTGGTATTTATGGTGAGTCAAACGACCAAGCATTAGCGCTTCAAGAGTTATTAACGCTAACTGACTCAGCTGAGATCCGTGCGCCATTCTACGATAACTACATCAATATTTTAGAGATGTTTGATGAAACATGGGCGGCTAAGCGAAGCCGAATGGCGGCTGCTAATGCCATGATGACCGCGTTTTTCCGTGCTTCACAAGCAGCGCCAAATGGTGATGCAGATTTCATCGCGCGTATGCAAGATGGCCGTTTACTAGATACCATGTACCGCTTCCAACGTGATAATCGTTATTTACTACAAGCAGACGATAACTACTTTATTAAAAATGTGGTGAATGAGCTTGCGCGTTTCTTAAGTGTGCCGTCATTAAAAGACCAGGTTAAGCCAATGGTTAAAAATATTTTGGTATCAACCAGTAAATATGATGAAACCGCGCCGCTATGGGTAAAAGCGGGCAGCATGGTAGATACATTTGACCGTCAAGATTGTGGTTACTATGACATCTGTGGTTTTGCATATTACTTAGAAAAAGAAACCTTAAAGTTCAACTATCAGTGTTCAGATACGTTAAAGATCCGTGCTCAGCAGATGTATAACGATCAAGCACAGTGGATCTGTGAAGTATTAGGTCAGCAAGAAGCGCATTTCCACAATGTATTAAAGACGTATAACATCCCTGTGGCAGATGACTATAACGATGCACTTGAACTGGTTATTTTCAACTCGTCAGAAGATTATCGCGACTATGCCGGTACATTCTTCAATATGGATACCAACAACGGTGGTATGTATTTAGAAGGTGCGCCGAATGATCCGAATAACCAAGCGCGTTTTATTGCTTATGAGCAAAATGGCGATGACTATTTCCACGTATGGAACCTACAACACGAGTATGTTCACTACTTAGATGGTCGCTTTGATTTATACGGTGACTTTGCACAAGGCCTAACAGCAGCAACAACTTGGTGGACAGAAGGTTTAGGTGAATACATTGCATATCAAGACGGCTATAACCACGCTATCAATGTTGGTCAAGCGGGTAACGTAGCACTGTCTACTATTTTCACAAACACCTATGAGTCTGGCCAAGATCGCATCTATCGCTGGGGTTATTTAGCCGTACGATTCATGCATGAGCGTCATTCAAGTGATGTGGCACAAATCCTAAACTACTTACGCAGTGGCGAATATCAAGCTTATCAGCAATACATTGATGATATTGGTACACGTTATGACAACGAGTTTGCAAATTGGGTTGCGTCACTTAAAGAAGGTGTGAGTGGCATCGTTGAGAAAGGTCCTGATGATTCAGTGGCTGTAAACTCTGGTGAATTAGGTAATTGGGCGGGTGAACCTGAAACCATCGACACCGACTTCACGCCATGTTTGGCAACAGATGCAGCTAACGCATATGACCCAAGCAATAACGAAATGACCAAAGGTGTAACCGTTGTGGAATGTATTTCACCAAGCACATCGAGCGCAAACTTTGTGTTTGCCAATTCAGGCTCTGAGCCGTTAACACTGCGTATCACCACACAAGGTGGTTGGGGTAACCTAGATATCCTATACAAAGGTGGTAACTGGCCAACACGCAGTGACTACACAGCCAAATCGGGTGGTCACGGCAATACAGAATCGATTGACCTACAAATCGATGCCAATGAACACTGGCACTACTTCTCTCTTGACGGTCAATTTGGCGGCGCCAAGATGACCGTGGAGATCGTTGAGTAACCATCTCACGGAAGTAAGCTAACAGTTTCATTATTGATACGTCCCTAAAGCCACTCGCAAGAGTGGCTTTTTTGTTTTCAGTATATTAGCGGGGGAAGGCCGCATTTAACTTAAGTTGCAAAGAAGTAAAGAAGGTAAAAAGTAGGCATAAAAAAAGAAAGCATATGCTTTCTTTTTCTGTTTATTTTGTATTTAAAAATTAGCCCCGGTTGGCGGTATTTTTCCATTATCTGTTTTTGGTCTTTGATGATGTTCATGACCGTGTTCAAGCTTTTCGTTATGGCCATGACGGCTTCTGGTTTGATGATTCGGCCGAAGTGGTGGAGCAGAAATATTAGGGCTAACTGGCGCAGCTTGCATTGCAGGCGCCTTAACATCTGGTGTTTTGTGCACTATGGCAGTCATAGGCTGCTGTAACTCAGGTCCTTTCGTTGGTAGAGAGCTTGGTGGCGCATTTTCCGTATGCTGGGTAGTTAATACAGAAGGTTTTAATGGTGCTTCTTCTGGTTGAGAATTATGCGTGAAAATAATGACGCTAGACACCGCCATTAACGCAATTGGAATGACAATTTTATTCATACGACACCTCTGAATATTGTATACATTAAATCTATCACTTCAGCAGGCCTAAACCAAGTTTGCCATGTTTAAAATTGTAAATATATTAATGATAAAAAGTCACCATTCAGTAAGATTGCTTGCTAGTATTAACGTAGATCATTACCCCAAAGGAATTTGTGCATGATGATGCACACGGAAGAACAACTAACCACATCACCGCTGCAATTTTATCGGCGTGCATTTTGGGTTGCGCTCTCGATAACGATTATGTTGGCTGCGACACTAACATTGCATTTGTATAACCTTAAACTGCAACAAACATTCACTCAGTTCGAAACCCACTATGAACGGCTTAATAGCCAGTTAGATAAAACGCTGACGGCCGTTGATAATATATTTCTCGCCGTTAATGTGAGCTTAGAGCAACCTCTTAGTTACGAGTTTTCTCAACCTAAAACCTCTCCCATTATTCGCCATTCAAATTATTATTACCAATCTTTGGGTAAGTACTTTGGTGAGTTGGTCGGTTATGGTGATTTAAAAGGCGTTGATTTATCGCACCCATATTGGCAAAAAGTGATGGCGTTGGGTGGGGTGTTTAATACTTCTTTGGCTTTGCTTGAGCCACTTGAAGCAATTGCCTACGTCAGTGAGAGTGGCCTCGTCTTTATCAAAAGAAGGCATACTCAGAACAGTGAACTTTTGAGCAAAATTGTTTCAGGCAGCTTTAAAGTAAATACAGACCCTTCTAAATTCATGGTCAGTCAGCGATTGGAAATAGCTGGTAAAAGTTACTTTGCGTTCTCTAATCAGCGTATTTCAAGTTCACGTGCTCATACGCTGATGATCTTTGATGCGAGTAAGTTCCAAGCATTGTTTTATGATAAATCACAACTAAAAGCTGAAGTCTATTTAAGTGATAAATTACATCGGAACTTAATTACAGATTTGTCATTGGGCAAGCCTGTTTATCCAGACCAAGGTGAAATTGCACCTTGGCATGATGGGGTTATATTTTATAAAAGTGAAGCATCGCGCCCGCTTGATGTATTTATGAACGTGTCTGAGCAAGGCTTTGCAGAGTCTATTATTTATAGTTTAGGGCTAGAATTTAGTTTCATTTTATTATTTATTTTAGCAACTTACTTTCCCTTGCACTGGCTCTGTGAACAAATATTTGTAAGACCATTGAAGGAGCTTTTCTCATTTATTCAGCAGCCCGAAAATCACTCCAATACTTATATTGTGCCTAAGCTTTGGCTTTCTGAATTTAAACAAATTAAAACCATTCATCAACGTCGCGCACAGTTATTTTCAAGGGTAAAAGAAGATCATCAAGCGCTCACCGACCAACTTCAACAGAAGCAGCAGTTTCTGGAGCTTGCTGGGCAAGATAAAGAGCGACAAAGTGCGGTACTCAAGGGGGTGTTAGATGCGGTGCCTGATGCCGTTTATTATAAGAATACAGATGGGGTATTGATTGGCTGCAATAGATCTTTCGAACGCTTGCTCAAAACAAGTAAGCTAAACTTGCTTGGCAAAGACTTTAATGACTTTGCTGAACACTTCCGTGCAATAACGGATATCGAAGCAAAAGTCACTGAGCAGCACAAACCCTTTTCTCAACAAATGAGTGTCGAGCATAGTACTTACTTAGTTACGGTCGCGCCTTTTTTTAGCGAACAACTTGGTGTGATGGGCTGTGTCGGGGTATTACGTGATATTACTGAGCACCAAAAAGCACTGCAATCTTTGCAAGTGTCTGAATCTAACTTTAAATCTGCTATTGAGTACGCACCTAACGGGATCGCGCTTGTAAAAGTAGATGGCACTGTAATGATGTTAAATAAGGCCGCCGAACGTTACTTAGGATGTAGTAATAAGCAAGGGCAGCACGTATCTACACTGTTTGGTTATGAGAATTATCAGCAAATTTCTCAGGTATTAGAGCATTTATCAAAGCACAAACAGTCTGTTGACCAACTGAGTTTGACACAATCTGGAAGCTATCCGTTTCTCG
Source organism: Pseudoalteromonas sp. SS15 (assembly GCF_049257195.1). NCBI lineage: Bacteria > Pseudomonadati > Pseudomonadota > Gammaproteobacteria > Alteromonadales > Pseudoalteromonadaceae > Pseudoalteromonas > Pseudoalteromonas sp. SS15. The sequence continues at coordinate 100,598 of NZ_JBMMUD010000002.1, read as the reverse complement.
ATTTGCGTGTGTCTTTGGTATGTGACAGTGAAGAAATGCCCAAGTATTTTGTGATCCATATTCAAGATATCACAGAAATCACCACGTCAAGGATGGAAGCCGAAAGAGCCACATTAGCCAAAAGCCGCTTTATTGCCAATTTAAGCCATGAAATTAGAACCCCCCTCAATGTCATTATTGGGCTGGTAGATATGGTAAAACGCGCTGTTACAGAGAAGCAGCAGCAAAGTCGCTTAGAAACAGTCACGCATGCCGCTGAAACCTTGTTAGAGATGCTGAATGATATTTTGGACTTTGCCAAAGTTGAAAGTCATGAAGTGAGCATAAAAAGTAACGACATTATTGTTAGTGAACTCTGTGAAAATCTTCAAGAGTTAATCGAACCGCTGGCAAACAAAAAGGGGCTCGCAGTGTCCTTTACAGTTGATGAAGATGTATGGCCTTGTTTATATGGTGATAAACAAAAGCTTACGCAAATTCTGTTGAACTTATTGAATAATGCTGTGAAGTACACACAAAAAGGCACGGTAAGCTTTGCGCTGAATCTCACTACCTCTGATGCTGAGACACAAACCATTCAATTTTCAGTTAAAGACACAGGCATAGGCATTAAAGAAAGTGACCAAATAAAACTATTCGATGCATTCACCCAAGTTGATGATAGCCTGTCTCGTGAACACGAAGGAATAGGCTTAGGACTTGCCATAGTGAAACATGAAGTTGAGTTATTGGGTGGCGCAATCGCCTTACAAAGTCAGTTAGGCAAGGGCAGTGAGTTTTACTTCTCACTCACTCTGAATAAAAAGTTGTCCTCAGATGCAAAAGTCGCTAAATCGAGTGTATATTTTGGTGAAACAGCGCCTAATTTACTTAAAGAGTTTGGTATATGCACAATACAAGAAACGGATGTACTACCAGATAATAGTCATTATTTAATTGTTGAAAAAGGAAGTTTACCTAAGTTACCACTTACTCTTTTGAGCTCAATGACAGGCCTTAGGCGCATTTATGTGAACCAAGCAGAGCCTCAAGAAAATGACGTAGACTTGGCAGGTAAATCTTTGCGCTGTAAAGAAGGGGCATTTCTTCAATCGTGCTTATCAGATATATTTTTCAAACCTCAAGACGTGGCAGTCTTAGCTGAGTCTCTTGAGCATGAAGCTAACAGTCCAAAACTTCAAAGTGTTTATCAAGGTGCATTATGTTATGTGGTCGATGACAATGATATTAACTTAGAGATCGCTAAAAATTTATTGCGGCAATTGGGCGTCAGTGTTGTCGTCAGTCAAACGGCAAAAGATATTTGTGATGCGGTCGATAACCTAAGGCCAGATATTATTTTTATGGATATCCATATGCCTGAAGTTGACGGCTTCCAAGCAGCTAAGCAACTCAATGATTGTCAGTATTTAAATGAGATCCCCATTATTGCCCTGACAGCAAATGCAGAAATTTCTTCTCAACAAGAATATTTGCATTCTTCGATGCAGGGATATATTAATAAACCTGTAACCATTGAAGAGTTAGAGAAAATATTGGTTAAGCATGTAAAGCCACAACGTAAGTTTTTTGACGAAGCCTTTGCGCTTCAGCAAATGATGGGTGAAGCCACATTATTAGATAATATGATGGTAAAATTTCTTGAGATGTGCGAGAAATATATAACGCAATTAAAATCAAGTTTAGAGACTAAAGAAATGATTTTATTAGCGCATAGTATTAAAGGGGCATCAGCTGGGTTAGGATTTGAACAATTAGCAGAAGCAGCGAAGCAGTTAGAAGCAGAGTTAAAGCAACAACAAAAAATAGTAAATCCTAAGTTAGTCGTTGAGCTTGAAACGCAATTATTAAAAGTACAAGCGTTTCTGAAAAATAGAGCAAGTGGGTGTTAAATGGCAAAAATTGCGCATATTTTAATTGTAGATGACGATCCGCTTAATCGTGTCGTATTAGAAAACACGTTGTCAGATGAGTACAGCATCTCACTGTGTGCAAGTGGTGAAGAAGCGGTCAGTTTTCTAGAATCAAATACGGTAGATTTAATTATTTCAGACATTCGTATGCCAGGTATGAGTGGCTATGACTTGCTTGAAAAGCTAAAAGAAAAACAGAGCACTTATTCTATCCCATTCATTATTATCTCTGCGAGTAACAGTTACAACGATGAAGCTAAAGGGCTTGAAATGGGCGCGATGGACTACATCACAAAGCCGTTTAGTCCAGTCATTGTAAAAGCAAGGGTAAAGAATCACTTAGCAATAAAGCAAAAGAATGATTTACTCGAAAAGTTGGCTGCAATTGACGGCCTAACAGAGATCCCCAATCGTCGATTATTAGACGAAACCTTAGCGAGTTATTGGCAGGGTTGTTCACAAAGCCATGAGCCTTTTTCGTTATTCTTAGTTGATATAGATTATTTTAAAGAATTTAATGATACCTATGGTTATGCAGCGGGTGACGAGTGTTTAATAAAAGTCGCACAAGCTTTGAACGAAAGCAGCCGTAAACATAATGGTTTCGTTGCTCGATATGATGGAGTGCGATTTGCAGCGCTACAAAAGGGTAAAAATAAAGAGCAAATCTCACTGTTTGCAAAACATATGCATGATGTTATTGATGCGTTGAAAATCCCACATAAAAGCTCACCAATTTGTGCTCATGTCAGCATTAGTATTGGCATAGTACACATAGATAAGGATTTTAATGGCAGTGATCAAGATGTATTGAAGATTGCTGATGACGCGCTTGTGAAGTCACATATGCAACAAGAAAGGGTCACAATATTAAGCCGTTAAAAGAGTTTAACGGCTTAATGAAATACTTATAAAATTTGCAGTAGTGCTGATTGTCCAAACCCAATGAGCTTTTCATCCTTAAACACCAGTGGCGTGCATTCGTCTTTTGTTACTTTGCCATCAGAATGTTTGCTGTTTGTTGCAAAGTAAATCACTTTGAAAACACTTTCATCTTTTTTCACTAACTCTGTAAAGTCAGGAGTTGGGAATTGACCAAGTACTTGGTTGTAGTCAGCGCCAAGGTCTAATTTTGAAATTGTTTTACGGTTTTCTTCTTGCTGATACTGCCAGCGATTACCGTTGTGGTTCGACGCCCAGCCTGGCTCAACGCCATCATCAGATACAGCTACAATACAGCCTGAAAGTAATGGTGCACTTAGCGCAGCAACAAGTAATAATTTTTTCATTGTAGATTTCCTTAAAAATTCGTTTCGGATAATTTGCTTTTACTAGAGCAATATTATTGCCAACTTTAAAAGTCTTTATTTTACAAATGTCTGTTGTTTTTTATACAAGCTTAAAAGTGTCGACGCTTCTAAATTTTAGGGTAATTCACCAACTTTTAGCGAATTACACAACAACATTACTTGCTCTGCCATTGTTAAAGTTAACAATGTTATTTGCTATTTCTTTCACTAATCGTTCAATAGATTCTTTCGCCGCCCAAGCTGTATGTGGGGTCAGTATTAAATTGTGACCTTGATAATTGGCAAGGGGATTGTTTGCTTGTGCTGGTTCAACAGATAATACATCAAAACCCGCTCCTGCAATTTGGTTATTTGTCAGAATTTCAACTAAAGCTGATTCATCAACTATACCGCCTCTGGCTGTATTGATCACAAAGCTGGTAGGCTTAAGCAAACCTAAGGTCTCACTATTGAATAAATTTCGTGTTTCATCATTAAGCGGACAATGAATCGATAACACATCGGCCATCTTTAACGCTTCGATGAACGCTGTTCGGCCAGGACGAATATCATTAGCGTTCGGTCTTTCAGCAATAATGACCTGTGCGCCAAATGCTTCAGCAACTTTGCCAACCGCTTGTCCTAAGCTACCATGACCAAAAATCACAAAATTTTTACCCGACAATTCAGTGATCGAATAATCAAGGCGACAAAACATATTGCTTTGTTGCCAAAGACCATTCGCACAATCTTGCTGGTAGCGGTGAATATTAGTCATTAAGTTGCCAAGCAGAGTAAAAGTATGTTGCACGACTGATGGGGTTGAATAACCCGCGACGTTACAAACACGAATTCCTAATTCTTTAGCTGCATCAAGAGCAATGTTATTCGTACCAGTTGCAGCAACACAAATGAGTTTTAGCAAGGGTAATTCAGCTAAGGTTGTAGCATCTAGCACCACTTTATTCGATATGACAATGTCTGCATCTCTGCAGTGAGTAAGTACCTGCTCTTTATTTGTGTGCTGATATGTGGCCAATTCACCAAGAGCTGACAAAGGTGCTAGGTCAGTATTGGCGAGTGTGGCGGCATCAAGTAAGGCAATCTTCATAAATTTAATCTGCTCTGTTGACCTTGGAGTTTACTCAAAGGTTTATAATGTGCTTAATAAGTCGGGAGTGTAAGATGAAAATAGGCGAATTAGCAAAGCGTTTAGATATTAGTACGGATACTTTAAGGTATTACGAAAAGCATGGCCTACTGAGTTTTAGTGAACGCAGTGAGTCAGGTTATCGTATTTATAGTCCTAAACATGAAAAACAAATGCAGTTTATTTTAAGAGCAAAAGCAGTCGGATTTAGCCTTAAAGAAATTCAAGAATTGTTAGCAATTAAGGTAGAAAAGCAACAGCATAGCTGTGGTGAAGTGAAACAGCTTACTTTGCAAAAAAGGCAAATTGTTCGTGATAAGATAGCCGAGTTACAACGTTTCGAAAAATCTCTATCATTGTTGGCAGATGCTTGTTGTGGCGGGCCTGAGCTTGCGACCGGATGTTCAATTTTAACCACCTTGGAGGCAGCAGATGACATTGTTATCTAATTTCTGGTCTTTATTTTTAGTTTCAGCCCCTTGGTTAATGTTGGGGTTATTACTAGCAGGCCTTTTAAATATCTTCATACCTAAAAACTTTTTACAAAAACACTTAGGCAAAGAAGGTGTGTGGACGACCATTAAAGCAGCCTTAATTGGTGCGCCAATGCCATTGTGTTCATGTGGTGTTATTCCTGCCGCAGTAGGACTCAGAAGGGCTGGTGGCTCGAAAAGTGCCACTACGGCGTTTTTAGTGTCTACACCTGAAACTGGCGTAGATTCAGTGTCAGTGTCTTATGTGTTATTAGGGCCATTTATGGCGATTATCAGGCCAATAGCCGCGGTGTCGAGCGCGATAGTGGCAGGTTTATTGGTTGGTAAAGAGAAAGGGTCTGAAACAAAGCACTTAGATGAAGATGCCAAAACTGATGCATCTGATAATTCAGTATCTGTGAGTAAAAGCTGTTGTGCTCCTAAGCTAGCGGATATCGAGAGTAGCACAGAAAAGCAAACAAGTTGCAGTAGTAAAAAAGCAGAAATAGCAACAAAGCCAAAAGCATCATGCTGCGCAATGTCATCTGATGAAGTGGCATTAAAGAAAGAAGAGAAGCTCGCGACAACAAACTGTTGTGGATCGAAGAAACTAGAAGAGCAATCAAGCTGTAGTAGTAAAAAAGCAGAAACAGTAACTGATACAAAAACAGCTTGTTGTGCAACCTCATCTGAGCCTGTCATCGTAAACAACAACGAAGCGTTACTTGAAAAAACGACAAGCTGTTGTGATACAGCGCACCCAGCAGAGCCTGTGAACAACGGAACATCGTGTTGTGATAGTAAAAAAGATGAACAGCAAGCAGCGTCTTTCTTCTCCAAGATAAAGCAAGCCGTGCACTTTAGTTGTAATAAGCTACTTAGTGATACCATGGGATGGCTGATGATAGGACTGTTTTTCGCCGCACTAGTACAAACATATGTACCGACTTCATTCTTAAGTCAGTGGGGCGATGGCATTTTGGCAATGGTCGTGGTGATTTTGGTGAGTATACCTATGTACATTTGTGCGACGGCTTCTACACCAATTGCTGCAGGCTTATTGATGGCTGGTGTATCACCGGGAGCCGTATTGGTATTTATGTTGGCAGGCCCTGCAACCAACATTGCCACTTTGGGTGTGGTTGCAACTGAGCTAGGCAAACGAGCCGTGAGTGCCTACTTAACAGGTGTGATTGGTGTTGCCATTGCGTTCGGCTTTCTGACCGATTATTTAGTCGAGCAGTTTGGCTTTGAAGTTAACCCGGCACATGCCATGGAACATGAGCTAATGCCGAGTTGGTTAACCCAAGGTTTAGGGGTTATATTGTTGATTTTAATGTTGCGATTAGTTTTGATATCGTTAAAACAACGAATGAAATGATAGGCTTATCTGGTCGGAGTTGATAACCTTAGCATCCGACTGATTAGCAAGATAAAATACGACGTTTTTTTTACCCAGTAACAATGAGTAGTTTTGTGGATAAATACGCAGATATAAGACCTTACAATGATGAAGAAGTCCCAGCCGCGCTGTCTCGTCTTCTAGAAGACAACGACTTTATTGATGTAATTGCTAAGCATAATGCGCCGAGTTGGTTAAACAAATGGCCTTTCATTGCAAGACCTTTAGTGCGTAGTCAGCTACGAAAGAAGTGGGGCAATATCGCAACCGTTGAGCAAGTTCAACAAGAAGTAGCGGGTTACCTAGAGCTCTTAATCAAGCGTACCACCAGTAAAGTAACTTTCTCTGGTCTAGAAAAGCTTGATAAATCTACGCCGTATCTATTCATCTCAAACCACCGTGATATTGCTTTAGATCCAGCCATCATGAACTGGGGGCTCCACTCTCACAATATGCAAACTGTGCGTATTGCAATAGGCGATAACTTATTACAAGTGCCTTATATCAATGAGCTTATGCGTTTAAACAAGAGCTTTATCGTAAAGCGCTCGGTGAAAGCCCCAAAAGAAATGCTCAAAGCATTGAGCCAGCTTTCTGCTTACATATACGATTCTTTAGATACGGGTAATTCAATTTGGATTGCACAAAAAGAAGGCCGAGCCAAAGATGGTGTAGATCAAACTGATCCTGCGCTTTTAAAAATGCTGCAACTGCAAGGTCGTCGTTTGAAGTTGTCTTTTGAAGACTATGTAAAGCAGTTAAAAATCGTTCCGGTGTCGATTTCTTATCAATACGAGCCTTGTGCCGTTGCTAAGGCCAAAGAGCTGGTACACAAGAAAGCCCATGGCGAGTATGTCAAAGCTGAAGGTGAAGACATAGAAAGTATTATTGAGGGTATGCGCTCAGATAAAGGCCATGTGCATGTTTCGTTTGGTATGCCGATAACAGAAGAGTGTGATACACCGGAAGCGCTGGCAGCCAGTATTGATAAACAAATTATCAGCCAGTATTACTTACACTCAACAAATTACATTGCAGGTGGTCAAGAAGAAACGGTGTCTGCAGAGCTAAAGAGTGAGTTTCAAACCCGACTTGAGACTATTCCAAGCGAATTACATCAACAGATTTTGGCTATGTACGCAGAGCCTTTAAAGCGCAAAGGCGAATTTGTCTAAACGTTATTTGATTGATGAGAAGGGAGCTTTTGAGCTCCCTTTTTTATTGCATGCTTAAAGCTTGAGCTCTGATTTCTCAATTTATATTGTTGACAACAGAGGGTTAAAAAATCTAAAAATAGATTAAATACCATACATTTTTAACTTTTGTTGATGGAACAAATCGAGATTTTTGAGATCCCCAGTCCATGTAAGGGGATCTGCCAGGTCAATAATCGTGGCTACTGTAAAGGTTGTTATCGCAGTAGAGAGGAGCGTTTTGCTTGGAATACATTGACCGATCAACAAAAAAGAAAAGTAATAGCCTTGTGCCAGCAACGCTATAAACGCTATTTAACCAGTAAGAAAAAATCATCAGATGATCAAAGCGAGCAGCAAACTCCGTTTGATTTCTAACATCCTTTTTGTTTATAAATTATGTTTGCTCTTTAATTCGCGCATTTTACCTGATTGTTTAAACTGTCGCAGTGTTGCAGACAGTGCAGGCACTAGGTGTTGATGTTTCTTGTGAAGGTAATGGTACACATACTGTGAGTCTAAGGTTGTGAGCTTGATGCCAGAGTTTTGCAGTTTTTGCATATAAGGGTCTAAATAAAAACCGATGACAAGTGCTGCAGACACTTGTTTTTGCATCAATAAGTTCAATAGTGTAGACACACTTTTCACTTTATAAAGCTGACCCTTATATGGGTTAGACTCAAGATACTTGGCTGCTGCAGGATAAGTTGAATGGATAACCAATGAAGGCATATCAGACAGAGTACAGTCGTCACAAAAGCTGATTAAGTTAAGTTTGAAATCTAATAATGCTGTATCAAGGCGCAATAAATTCTGATAGGTATTACTTAAGCCTGATATTTTAGCTAATTGTCCGTCTAACACCCCTTCATTAGCGGCAACGAGCGCGCTGTCTCGGTTAAACTCTATTAGTTCAACTTCAATCCCTATTTCTTTATAAGCGAGTGATATCAGCTCCACAACATATCGAGATTGCGCAGTGTCAGCAGGGCGATTAAAGGTGAGTTTATCTGTGCTCGCTTGAATAAATGATGAAAAGAGTAACAGCAAAAATATACTTCTGTGTACCAAAAACAAATTCATTCCTTAAATATCTTATTTCACTGTTTTGTAAAATATAGCGAACTATAGCTAAAAATAGTATGGTACGCAGTCTGATTATTATGTATTTAATTTAGTGAAGCCGTTATGAGTTACAACTTGTGCAACCTACCTAGACAAGAAAAATACCAAATTCAACTCGATTACGAAGCCTCATTTTGGGCTTATCAAATCAAACGTGGTAAAAATTCTCGTGAAACAATTTACGATACTATCAATAATCGCCCACTTTCGGAACAGCAAATCTTAAAGCAAAAGTTTGAATACTACCTCAGTATGATGTTGGCAGGTTAACCTCCATGAAGGTTGAGCGCTTAGAGCAAATCGCCATTCCTTTGGTGAATAAGTTTTATCAAGCTCATAATGTGCGCGGTCGTGCTAACAAACAAGATGAAGTGTGGGTAGTTAAGAGCCAATCTATTGTTGCTGCGTGTCGTATTCAAAATAGAGCGGGCGCGTTATTTTTATCGACTTTGTTTGTTGCTGAGTCGTATCGCGGTCAAGGTATTGCAAAACAAATCATACTTAAGGTGTTATCTCAGCATACTCAGCCCATATTTACCTTTGCATACGCTCACTTAGAAGCGTTTTACCGTGCTGTTCAATTTACCTGTGTCGAAGCCTTACCAGACGAGTTAGCGTGTATGCTTAACGCTTATCGACAGCAGGGCCGAAATATCATCGCCATGAAGTATCAGCCCTAGCGGCGATTAAGGAAGGAGATAACATGAGGCTAATAATCATTGTCATTTTTTGGATATTACTGGTATGCAGCAGTGCCGTAAATGCGAGTGTTAGCCGCTTATCTCCTGCAGAAGGCTTATCACAAAGTTACGTCAATACCTTGTTACTTGATAGCCAAGGCTTTTTATGGCTTTCGACAGAAGCTGGCTTAAATCGATACGATGGCTATCGAGTACTCAATGTGTCAGGGCCTGAAGGGGTACTTGAAGAAGTTGTTCTAAATCGAATCTATCAAGATTCTCAAGAAAGGGTTTGGATAGCGACGCAAAATGTGGGCTTTTTTAGCTACGACGTGAAATCAGACAGTTATAAAAACTATTTCCCTGCCCCTAAAACTGAAGAAGACTATGTCAACTTTTCAATAAACCAAATTTTAGAAAAAGATGACAACCATATTTGGTTAGGCCGTTTTGATAATGTGGCTTTAATGCAGGTTGATACGGGCGAAATTGTTGACCAGATCCAGCTGCCTGTTTTAGAACAACGCACTTTTGTTAGGGCGTTGCTTAATCATGGCGATTTTCTTTTCATTGCTACCACTGATGGCGCGTTTGTATTCCAGCACTCATCAAAACAACTTCAGAAAATAACATACATTGACGAAGTGACACATGAATATCAGTCCAATACTAAGCGACTTTATCTTAAAGATAGCAACACCCTATTGTTGGGGGCGGTGAAAGGGTTATATGAAATAGATATTAGCGACCTTGAGCAAAAATTTGCAAGCGGATCATTTGATTGGCAATACAAAACATTGTTTTCTGACATTAATGTATGGGATATCGAGCCTCAAGATAATCATTTACTCTTAGCTACAGATAAGGGGTTAATACATTTTTGGCCAGAAACAGGTCAAAGAGTTCGCGATCAAAGACTGCTAAACAGTGAGTTTACCCTTGCTGATAGCAGCATTATGGAAATAGTGCGAGATAATCACGATGGCTTATGGTTAGCAACGAAAAGTGACGGAGCGTTTTATCTTTCAGAGCAAGTCGACCGCTTTAAAAATGTCAGCAGTTTGAATACTCAAGGGTCGGGTTTTTCACATAATACTGTTTGGCGAATGGTGGAGCTTGGGGGCTATATTTGGGCTGCAACCAATGATGGCCTCACCCGTTACGACCCTGAAAAAAATGAAACACAGATTTTTTTAAAAGGGTATTTAGGTGAAGATGTCTATCCTGAGTTTTCAATATATACACTTCACCTGTATGAAGATAAGTTATGGCTAGAAACGAATCGAGGCTTCTTTGTTTATGATCCGGTCAAAGACGAAGCAACACAACTGACAGGGCGTGACGAAGAAGAAACCAAAATTCTGCAAGATAGGCTTTATGGCGTTTATGTGTCTGAAGATGGATTTGTGTACTTTATTCATGCAGAGAATGGCTTTTTTAAGTACAGTATCAATGATAAAAAGCTGCACAAACTAGAAGGGGAGTTTGAGCAGTTTGACCCATTTTTGTCTTTTTCATTTTTAAAGCCTTTACCAAGCCACCCAACGCATCCGTTGTTTTTTACAGGCGGGACTTTGTACCGCTTTGATCCTATCTTCAATAAGTTACATGTTATTTATGCTGTACCTGACGCACACCAAGATATACCTATTATCGTGCAGTCTTACATGATAGATAAAAACAATATTCTTTGGCTGTCACTTTCTAATTACGGGTTAATCGGGCTCGACCCGCAAAGCGCTGAAAGAGTGCACACCATAAATTTAGAAGAAAATAACCTTGGCACCTTGATGTACGGGATGCAAGAAGATGATGAGGGCATGATCTGGATGTCTTCTCACAAAGGAATTTGGCGTTTAGACCCGGATAACCTTCACTTGCAGCAATTTACCACAGGAGATGGTTTACTCAGTAATGAATTTAATGGTGGTGCTGCGTTAAAGTTAGCAAACGGCAATATAGCCTATGGCTCGGTGAAAGGCTTCACCATGTTTGATCCAAAGGTTAATAGGCCCAAGAAAAACTTGTTAGACAGAGTGAATATTACTTCAGTGGAACTCATGTCTAGAAAGTTAACGCACAGTGGCTTAAAGGTCTTTGAGGAAATTGAATTAGCCCATGATGACATTGGCCTTGAAGTATCTTTCTCCGCAATGAGCTTTATATACCAAGATCGCATCGTCTATGAATACCAAATTTCAGGTGGACAAAGAATTCTAACCAGAGGTAATAACCGAGTTGTATTTCCAAAGTTAAATCCTGGTAGCTACCAGTTAAAAGTGTGGGCGAAAGATCCTCTTACCGGAGATTACACACCGCCGGCTTCGCTCGGCATTAAAGTGAATTATCCTATTTGGCGCTCGCCTTTGGCGATTGCCAGCTACGTGTTTATTATCAGCGTTTTATTTGCTTTATGGTTACGCCGAAAGCAGCGCATTGAGCAAATTTTACTGGCGGCACATAAAGAGACGCAAAATAGTGAAATGCGTTTAAAGCTTGCATTAGAAAGTAGTGACTCAGGGGTCTGGGATTGGCAATTAGACCACCACTTAATCTATCAGCCAAGGCTCACTGCTGAGCTTGGTTACAATAATGATGCAGTGACGTTAGACGAGTATTTGCAAAAAATTCACCCATTTGAGCGTAATCTTTTCAGGCTCGAATGGCTTGAATTTGTGACAACCAATAAAGGCTATTTTAATTGTACTTACCGTCTGCAGCACAAAGAGGGGCATTGGCGTTGGTATAAAGACTCGGGCAAAGTAATGGCTTGGACCAATGATGTGCCAGAGCGTGTAACGGGAACCTATACTAACTTAACCAGAGAAAAGATGTTCGCTGAGCGGGCAAGGTTGTTTGGTGCTGCCTTCGAGCAAGCCAGAGACTGGGTGTTTATTCTCGATAAACAGTTGCGCATCAAAGCCTGTAATGCAGCCTTACAACAAGCATTTAATATTGTTGAAGAACCAAAATCTAGTTCTGCGTTAAACTTAGGACTGCCAATTGCAACGCGAATGCATTATCTGCGTAAAATAAGTCAGTTAAAAGTGTCAGAATATTTTGTTGGCGAAGAGCGAGTTGGTCTTGCCAATGGTAAGCAGTGTCATGTACTTATTAAAGTGACTGCAGTATCTGATGGTAATGGTGAGCTGAGCAATTATGTGGTTGGGTTGACAGACATTAGTGCCCAAAAGGAGTCAGAACGCTCTTTGCAGCAACTTGAAAGTATCAATACAGTCACACAACTTGCAGGCAAAGCCCGTTTTATTGATTGGGTTGAGCATGCAATTAGTCAAAAAGAGATTAATCAGAGCCTAGCTGTGATGGCAATACGAGTCGACAGGCTCAAGCATTTCTATGACATTTACGGTAAATCATTCTTTGAAAGCCTTATCAAACATATTGCGAAACAATTAACACTCAGTCTTGGACAACAAGTGAATATCGCATTTGCGAATGGTCGTGAATTTATGGTGTTGTTGGAGCGATTAACTGAGCCTGCTGAGGCGACCCAATGCATCACAAAAATAAAGAAGCAGTTTGAGCATGCACAATTAATTGATGGTCATAACATTCAGCTTATGCCGTTCATTGGTGTCGCAAGTTACCCTGAAGATGCAGATAACGCTGAAGAACTATGTCAAAAAGCGCGTATGGCACTTAATCATGCAATGGATGAGAAAAGTAGAGACTATCAATTCTTTACGCGAGCCATGCAAACCCGTGCAGAGCGAATTTTTGCGATCGAGCAAAGCTTGATGGCGTCTCTGAAAGAAGGAAACTTCATAAATCAGTATCAGCCAATCTTGAATTACCAAACCCGGCAAGTAGAGGGGCTCGAAGTTTCATTAAAATGGCCATCATTAGATGATTACTCTCAAGACGATGTGAATGATGTGGCCAAGCAAATTGGTGCCAGTCATCGACTTTTATTACACGCCTTGAGTGCTGGCCTTATCGAGTTAAAACAATGGCACTTACATCACCCGAATCTTTATTTAGCAGTTAACTTAACGGCAGCAGATTTGGTGCAAAGTGATCTGTTAAGTCGCATTGCGAATGTTATCTCGCGCTGTAATATTGGCGCTGAACACGTGGTGATTGAGATCACTGAAGCACAGACGGTGGTGAATTCAGAGCAAACCCTAAATTTGATGACCCAACTCAAGTCGATTGGTTGCCAAATTCACATTAATGGCTTTGGTTCTGAGTTTGCATCATTGGCCTCAATGCAAAGCCTGCCAGTCGATGCTTTCAAGATAGCGCCTGCGCTTATCAATCAAAAGAATGGCGATCAAGCGGTGATTGCTCACGCCGTTATTAGCGTTGCAAACTTGCTTGAAAAGCGTTGTATCGCAGAAGGTGTAGTGAACGCTGGGCAGATTAATAAACTCAGAGAAATAGGCTGTGATATTTTCCAAGGCCCAATCTATGGCGATGCCGTTACAGGTGATTATGTGGCAAACATGCTAGATAAAGCCTGGTATGTGTTTACACCAGAGGCCTCAGCAGAGGCAAAGGTTTAAAGCAAAAAGTCGTTTATCTATGATAAGTATTTTTTGGGGGTATATCGCTGTGGCCTTAAAGTTTGTGGCCACAGTGTCTGCAATATTGGCTATGCACCCGTTTGCTGGTCATGACTTTGATTGCTTGATTCGCTTCTGCTGCGCTTAAGCCTAATTCGACTCTCAGAGCCTCAAGGTGCGCGCGCTCTTCTTCATCGACATGACCGTCTATTAAACTGTGTAACACCGCTTCATGAAAGACTTCACGGCGTTTACGTAATTGCTCTGCAAAACTCGATGCTAATAAACCGGTTGGTATGGCGACCATGCCCATGCTTAACATGGTAATGACCCCCCCAAAGAAACGTCCTAGTGGTGTAATTGGCACCACATCACCGTAACCAACTGTGGTTAGAGTGGCCATAGCCCACCACATGGCATCAGGTATTGAGCCAAACTTATCGGGTTGAACATCGTGCTCAATAAGATAAATACCGCATGACGCCATGATAAGCACCACAGACATAATAAAAAAGGCCGCCATTAAACTGCTGGCTTCTTCTTTAAATGCCGCCAGTAATAACTGCATGGCTTTAGAATAACGGGTGAGTTTGAATATTCTTAGTAATCTAACAACACGTAAGAAACGCAGATCAAAGCTGAAGAACATCATCAGAATGGTAGGCGCGATGGCCAGTAAATCAATTATCGCAAGTGGTGTCAGTGCATATTTAAAACGCTTTTTAAGGTTTGAGCCTTTAACTTGTTTGTATTCGATTTTATCGACACAAGACCATAACCTTGCTAAATACTCCATTGTAAATATGGCGACAGAACCAATCTCTATAACAAGAAAAGCAGTGTGATAAGCCTGAGCAAGTGACGCGACTGACTCTAAAACAATGGCGATCACATTAACCATGATTAAACAGATCAAAAATACATCGAGTATGTGACCTGCTTTTTGGTGACGGCCGCTACTTTCAAGTAATTCAGCAACTTTTTGTCTGGTTGTTAGCATAATTTATTGTTGTGATTCATCTAACTTCAAAACCATATTAATGGTTCCCTCTTCAAAGTCACGGGTTACTTTAAAGCCAAGGCGCTTAGAAAGCTCAATCATGCCGGTATTTTCGGGTAAAGTTATCCCTTCAACAACGCCCACACCTTGGCTGCGGCAATACTCTATGGCTGCATTCATAAGTAGTTTACCTAGCCCTAGGCCTTGGCTTCCTGAGCGAACGACAACCGCAAATTCTGCAGACAGGTTATCAGGGTCCATTAATACGCGAGATACTCCCAGCGTGCGATAAGCGCTTTTGTGAGGAGCAGAGACAATAAACGCCATTTCTCGGTCGTAATCAATTTGCGTCATTTTAGCCAATTGTTCATGGTTGAACTCAGGCAGTTCACCAAAGAAACGTTTGTATCTGTCTTCTTTGGTCAGCGACTGATCAAATTCTTGGTGGGCGCGCTCATCTTCAGGGCGTATTGGTCGTAAAACAGCTGCTTGGCCGTCTTTTAAGGTGACCTTCTGCTCCCACTCTTTCGGATAAGGTTTAATAGCTAAACGTTTACGATTGGCTTTGGCCTGATAAGGGCGAAGCTGTATGGCGGCATCTAGCACTAAAAATTGCCCTTCACTGGCAAGCACAGGGTTCAGCTCTAAATTATAAATATCGGGTTGATCAACCAATAATTGTGAAATACGCGTCAGCAGGGCACATAGACGATATTTATCGACTTTATCGGGTAAGGTGCGCTCTTTTAGCACGCCTTTATCTTGCGCTGCGGCGATTAAATATTTTGCCAAGTTCATATTAAGTGGAGGGAGGGCTACCGCTGCTTGAGAGAACTCTAATCCGGTACCTGCTTCACCTAGTAATATGACAGGACCAAAGCCCGGCTCAGTTTTGATGGCAATACGCAGTTCTTGTGCACCCGCTCTTGGCGCCATACGCTGCAATGAAAACCCTTCAATAATTGCATCAGGGTAGGCTTCTTTAATACGTAACAAGATGGCAAAGGCATTTTGCTCGACTTCATTGCCATCATTTAAATTCAGCACCACGCCACCCACTTCAGACTTTGAGGGAATAGACGGACTGATAAGCTTTAATGCCACAGGAAAACCCAGTTGCTCAGCTTGCTCTTTTGCTTCGCTTGGTGTGAGCGCAATTTCAGTTTGAATACACTCAATTGAATAGTGTGATAAAACTCTACGAGCAAGGTGCGTTGATAAGTGGGTATGGCCTTCAGCGATAAATTCAGCAATCTCATGCTTTGCCGCTTGGCTATTGATTAATAGGTCGCTACTGATCGACTCCGGCGTTTGTGTTAAATGCTTTTGGTTACGGCGATAACTCACTAAGTGCATAAATGCGCCAACAGCGCCTTCGGGTGTGCGATAGGTCGGAATTGAATGTTCCGCACACACATAGCGCGCTTCATAAGCCGCATACTCACCCATAAATACGGTCATTACATAAGGGCGAGCCATTTTTGGAATTTTTTCTAAGGCGTTGGCGATGATCTCTGCGTATTCTTCGCTCGGTGCAAGCGCTGAAGGCGTGTGGATGATCAGTAAGTTTTTCACTTCAGGCGCTTTAAGTAATATCTCCAGCGCTTGTTGGTAGCGTTTTGGTGATGAGTCACCAAATAAATCGACGGGGTTATAGATTTTCTCAGCCTGAGGAATGACTTTATTTAATGCTTCACGAGTTTGGTCGCTTAACTCCGCCAGTTTTCCTGAGCCTTGTAAAAGTGTATCAACGGCCATAATACCCGGGCCGCCGCCATTGGTGAGAATGGTCAATTGTTCTACTTGTAACAGTTTAGGGTGAAGCGCCAAGGTCTGTGTGGCAGCAAAGAGCTCACGTAAATCATTTACCCTTAGCATACCCGCACGTTGGAACATGGCATCGTACACCGCGTCGTCACTGCTTTGACCGCCAGTATGAATATACGCTGCTTCTGCGCCAGCGCGGGTACGACCTGTTTTAATTACCAAGACAGGTTTACTGAATGCAGCGGCTCGCGCGGCAGAAATAAAACGGCGAACGTCATCAATGTTATCGATATACAGTAATATCGCGCGCGTTTTGGCATCTCGGCCTAAAAAGTCCAATAACTCATCAAAGTCGATATCAATACAATCGCCGACAGAAATAAAGTATGAAAAGCCAATACGCTTATTCTGCGCCCAATCTAGAATCGTTGAGCACACTGCTGCCGATTGTGAAATAAACGCCAATTTGCCTGGCTCAGCGACAGTATGTGAAAAGCTGGCATTTAAACCTAAGTGAGGAATGAGTAAGCCTAAACAGTTTGGTCCAAGTAGAGTCACGCCAGCTTCTTTTGCAGTCTGTTTAAGGGCGCTCTTTTGTGCTTGGTTTGCACCTGAGGCAATAATAATCGCATGTTGACAGCCAAGCTCACCGAGTTCGATGATGATTTGTTCTAAGGTATTTTTGTTGGTACAGATAACAGCAAGATCAGGTGTTTGCGGCAGCGCTTTTATGTTGTGGTAGGCAAGTACACCATGCACCGCTTTATGCTTTGGAGAAACCGGCATGATAGGCCCCTTAAAGCCACCTTGAAGTAAGTTGCGCATAACCACAAAGCCTGCACGCCCCGCATTATTTGACGCACCAATGACAGCAACTGACTTAGGATTAAAAAACTGGCTGATCCGCTTAACACTCATCTTCTGTTCCTTACCAAACATTTTTTATAACTTTAACACGTAACAGGGCACAGAAAAGTTGATTTAAGTTAGCGTTGTCATTAAATAACTGTCTTTATACCAAAGTCTTATTTATATGACTTTTTAAGTGGGATGTTTTAGAGCACTTGTTTTCATGTATTTTTGAAAAATGCTCTGA
This sequence comes from Pseudoalteromonas sp. SS15, assembly GCF_049257195.1. Classification (NCBI taxonomy): domain Bacteria; kingdom Pseudomonadati; phylum Pseudomonadota; class Gammaproteobacteria; order Alteromonadales; family Pseudoalteromonadaceae; genus Pseudoalteromonas; species Pseudoalteromonas sp. SS15. The sequence continues at coordinate 82,984 of NZ_JBMMUD010000002.1, read as the reverse complement.
TTAGCTTAATTAATCATAGAGCCTAAGCGGTTTTAAAAGGTCGATATTTTGCTTGCGCTTGCGCTTTGGAACGTTGGTTCTATAGCTGTTTTCATTGTTATGAAAACACGTACAAACAATGAAAAACTCAAATGTGGACAAGGATCAAATGAAGGCTTGAAATGAAAAAAGTAATATATATTTTGTTGCTGACTTGCTCGAGTGTACTTTGGGCTAACCCAATAAATTGGAAGAATGTACATCAAATACTAAATGGAAATAATGCACATTTGGTAAAAGACGCGATCAATTTTCTCAAAAACGAACAAAGCCCTAAAGCATTCCATGCGTTAGGGATCATTTATGGTTTTGATGAATTTGGGATAAAAGATAGAAAAAAAGGCCTAGAGTATTTAAGTAAGTCAGCTAGCAGTGGCTGGAAGGACGCATATGTTGATTTAGGTACATTGTATTTTCTTGATGGCAATTTTGTGAAAGCGGCGGAAACTTACCAACAAGCAATAAAGAAGTATGATGATGTATCAGCTAAGGAATCACTTTACCTTCTTTATAATAATGAGCACCTTAATTACGACGAATATGCCGAAGAACTGCTGAATGAATTAGTGGCTCTTAATAGAACTGATTTTATATTGATCAAAGCTGATATGGATATAATTGAAAGTATTGATATGAAAAATATGCAGTTAGCAAATGACACTCTTAAGTTGCTTTCAAATTGTGAGGCCTTTGGGGATATCGAAGCGAAAAGTTACTGCCATCACTTAATAGCAAAGCTACATTTAGTTGAGGTTTCTCCTATATACAATATGGCAAAAGGAGTAGAACATTTACGCACTAGCGCAAAGCTTGGTAATGAGCTTTCTAAGTCTATGTATCAAAATTATATGGAGTTAGAAAATTAAACAGTAAAACCCCCTGAGATCGGCTTATAGCAAGGCATTCACCTTTTATTTAATACAAGACTTAACAAAAAGGCATTTAAATGACAAAACATGGGGTTTAAACGTTATTATTTTTTAATTGCTTATACTTATTCCTTTACATCCAAATTATAATCTTGCTTTTTTAGAACATGCCAAAATTAAGCTGAATCAAACAATAAACCTACCTTTTCTTCGGTAACCACTTCTCCATAGCAGCATCAAAAGCTTTCTCAATTTTATCTTTCTCACACTTATAAGGCAGGCCTTGCCAAGTGGTCGGCAGGCTTGAGTCGATAGAACGGTTATTTGGATCTATTTGGTTTTCTTTATAGCAATACGCGCCTTTTTTAAATTCTTTATAGGTTGGCCCTTCATAAACCATTTTTGGCATGTCTTTATTTTCGCGTGCTTCTTTGTGTGTTTTTGGGGTTGAGATCCGGCCATTGCCAAAACGTTCAACGGATTGAGTGGGGTCACCAGATTGCTGCGTGGAGAAGTAGTCATGCTCACCTGAGCGGATGTTATCGAGTGCTTTGAACGGATCTATCCTCGGTTTTTCTAAGTTGTTTTTGTTTGTGTCATTCACTTGAATTGCTTCTGCCGCTTGCTGAGTCTCTATCACTTCGGTTTGCACGACAGGGGGTTGTGAAGTGACTTGTGTTTGCTCAGATGCCACTTTTTCATTAGCTTGTTCAGCTTGTTCAGCTTGTTCAGCTTGTTCGGCTTGTTCGGCTTGTTCGGGCTCTACTTTAACTTCAACTTCTACCTTGCTTTCAGGTTCTTCTATCACTAGGTAAGTTTTCATTGTAGGCTGTGGTTTTGGTGGAATAGGCAGAACAAATTGCTTGTGTAAGAAATAGATAATAGCAATATGTAAAAATACCGATACTATCAGTGATATTTGCCAACCTTTTAACACACCAAAACTCTCCCTAATCTAGATACGAGTTTGAACCTATTCGGTTTAATTAGTTCATTTATCAGGTAAAAATTGACAAAAAATAGATAAATGTGATTTTTGTAAAAAACACAAATCCAAAACGCAAATAGCAGCGTAAACGTCATTCATTATCATTTAGTAATTAATCTTTTTAAAATTGTATATGGAGTGAATGTGAAATTTTCGTTGTCTCTTATCGCGCTTTCTTTGGTTGCTAATCATGCTATGGCACAAGATGCTCAATCAGATATTGAAAAAATCGAAGTCAGTGGAAAATACTTAGCGTCGGATGTATCTAATTCAGTTAAAACACCCACGCCTATTATAGATGTACCGCAGAGCTTATCAGTATTAACGGCTCAGCAGTTGTCTCAACGTGGTATTTCAAACATTGGGCAAATTATTGATTATTTACCGGGCGTAAATACTACGCAAGGTGAAGGGCACCGTGATGCCATTGTATTTCGGGGCGTTCGTTCTACTGCTGACTTTTATATCGATGGTCACAGAGATGATGTGCAATATTACCGCTCTCTTTACAATGTTGAGCAAGTCGAAGTACTAAGAGGGCCGAATGCACTATTGTTTGGTCGTGGTGGTACGGGTGGCATTTTAAACCGCGTTAGCAAAAAAGCGCAGTTGTCAGATAGTTTTGCTGGTTACAATTTGTCTTTAGACAGTTTTGGTGGCACGAGCACGCATTTAGACGTTAACCAATCGGTGTCTGATGAAGTGGCATTTAGGGTCAATGCCATGTTTGAAACACTTGAGAACCATAGAGATTTCTACGACGGTGAGCGCCTCGGCATTAACCCAACTGCGCGGTTTGTGCTGTCTGATACGACGACTCTAGACACCTCTTTTGAGTATATTGATCATGAACGTTTTATTGATCGTGGTATTCCATCCAATTCTGAGGGGCGTCCGGCAGAGGAGTTATTGGATATTGTGATTGCCGATCCTCAGAATAATTATCACACAACGAAAGGACGTACATTCAATACGGCATTACAGCATTATTTTAGCGATTCAATGAAAGCCAATGTCAGTGTATTTTATGGCGCTTATGACAAGGTATACGCAAACTTTTATGCTACGGGCTATGACGCAAGTGAAAATAAAGTCCAGCTAGATGGTTACCTAGATGAAACCACACGTGAAAACTTAATTGTCACCAGTAACTTGGTGAATGAGTTCACAACGGGTGGGTTTGAACATACTTTGATTGTCGGTGGCGAATATATTGAGACCGAATCAGATCAGTACCGTTTTAATCCTGTCTGGAGTAGCAATCAAAGCGACAAAGAGTGGTTTAGTGTTGCACGTCCACTTAATCTCGATGGTTTTGTTGGTATGAACGCCGATGGTCAAGCTGTCTCAACGAACTTCTCTGAAGACTTAAACGACGATACCCGTGTAGATTTAGAAGTCACCTCTTTCTATGTACAAGATCAAATAGCGATTAATGCGCATTTTGATCTTGTGCTTGGTGCCCGTTACGACCGTTTTGACATTGCTGTTGTGAATATGAAAAGTGCCACCAATGAGCAAAGAACGCGTGTCGATACAGAGGTGTCACCACGTTTAGGCGCAATTTATAAGCCAGCTGAAAATGTCTCTTTTTACTGGAGTTACAGCGAATCATTTATGCCACGCAGCGGTGAGCAGTATACTGACATTAATGGAGACAAAGATAAGCTTAAGCCAGATACCTTCGAGAATAACGAAATTGGTTTGAAGTGGGATTCAGACAGTGGTTTAAGTCTCACAACGGCATTTTTCAGAAATACACAAAGCTCGCCGCAACCTGCTGATGATGACCCTGCAACGCTCGATGTTGTTGACTCAGATATAGAAGGTTTTGAGATCCAGTTATCAGGGCAGATCACTGAAGGCTTATCTATCTCTACCAACTATGGTTATCTGAAAGGCGAAGTGGTTAATCGTGATGGGCTAACAGAGCTAACGCCACGCGAGTTACCGAAAAATAAAGCGTCACTTTGGGCGCAATATCAGGTAACAGAGCAGCTAGATATTGGCATTGGCGCTATGTATCAGGCAAAAACTTATATGAATACCTCTAACAGCGCATTTTTGCCGAGTTACACCCGTTATGATATGTACGCAAATTATCAATTAAGTCATGACTATAAGTTGCAACTTAAGCTAGAGAATTTGACCGATAAGGTGTATTTCCCAAATTCTCATTCAACCCATCAGGCATCTGTAGGTCAGCCATTTAATGCGAAGCTTACTTTCTCAGGCCGTTTTTAATTAACGTTGTTTATGACAAAAAAGAGGCCGAGGCCTCTTTTCTTGTTTTAATGGTCTCGATAGCTAAAGTCATCTTCACCAAGGTGCTTGCGTAATTGGCGCTGCTCTAAATAATCGTCGAGCTTTCTTTTGACTTGTCGCTTGTGCGAGTTTTGGGTGTTGCGATGATGCTCTTTAGCATAGTCAGGATCAAAGTCATCATCAAAAGCGTCATAAGAAAAAGTTTTACCCACAATGCTCTCCAAAAATAGGTAAATAAAGAGTTGTCTGAATGTCTCGGCGCAAGGGTTTGGCCTTAACGTTTTCAATTGACTATTTACCGTGAAATCTTATTTTTGAAAAATGACTTATTTTTATCGTGAAGTTAAAAAAGTTTTATCCGTTTTCTTTGATACCTGCTTGTACCTATTATCTTTTCATTTATGTTACATTTTATAAACTTCGGATAGACCTAATTAAATAGTAAAAGCTTTTAAGGAAATAAAGGTGAAAAAAATAATTGGAACTAGCATTTTTGCAACTCTAGCAGCTCTTTTTGTGCTTTTGAGCAGTCAAGAAGCGGTACTCTCGGAACAAGTCGATGTACTTCAAGCTAATAATAACAAAGGAACAGATATAGAAGAACTCCCCAAGCAGGCTAATTTAGACACCAAAAAAGTTTATAAATATTTACCTTTTCCTGCCAACGCACCGAATGAAGACGAATGTCTAAATGTTCATGTAGAGAAGAATCTACTAACGGAAAAGTTTACATCTAATTTAGAAAAGTCAGCATATGATTCAATGAAACAGGGAAATGATATCAATCATATTGCCGATGCTATTTGGGATGCATATGGTTGGCAAAAAGCGCAAGAGTGGTATTACAATGCTCGTGTTATGCAGACATTGCATGCTAAGCAAGATGTATTTAAAAAGCTTGATGGGAGTGACAGCCTTATCCGTCGATTAGCTCTTACCGAACAGGCTACCGAGTTACCAAATTTTGAGCATGAGCTCGCAATGATTTGGTCAAACTATCAGGTTAAGGAACTTGAAAAAGCGATTGTGGATGGAGAAAGTGATGAAATAATTTTTGGGTTATTGAGCCAAAAACTTTCTTCCGTCCCTCATACTATTTTAAATGACCCTTTTGTGAGCCCTTTCACAAGCCTTGCAATCGGTTTAGTTAAAGCGAGACGTTACAGTTTGTCCGCAAAAGTGTTGACTGAATACCCTAACTTAGCTCTAAGACAAGGTAAGTATGAGTCAAGGCTTCAAGTTTCTATTTTGAAAGAGCTCGGCATCACAGAAGTTTTGAAATCTGAGGAATTAAGTGACGTTACCGCGCTGATAGAAGCCTCTAATATTTTACAAGACACAATTTATTACCCGCATATAGATCTGAGATTTTTCAATAATGAAGTTGTCAAAGACACGTTAGTAAACCTAAAAAATAAAGGCTTTAACGTTCATTACATTCATACAAATGAGTTAAAACCGGAGCGTGTTAACCTAAATCTAAACTTGCCGGAGCAAACACTTCCTGCCGATAGCCAAGCTAAGCTTGATTTGTGTAAAGAGAAAAGGGGGTGGTGGAGGAGTCGACAATTTAAACATCAGGCGCTTGATAAGTTCGAGTCTTCAGCATTTATCAAACAATTAACGTCTTCTCCTGAATACCAGTATTGTCAGGCTATGAAAAATAGCAATGAGGGCATTGAAATTTTATTAAAAAATAAAGAATTAAAAGCAGTTTCTATAATAAAAAGTTACATAAGAGAGAATAATATCTCTAGTCTTGATGCTGTTTCATTGGAGGATTTTGCAGAAAAAGAGGTGTCACAATTAGACAAAGATGTTTTAGTTTTACTTTTGTCTGAGCAATACCTAGGTGCAAATAAATATTCACAAAAGGAAGTGTTAGATAAATTCAAGGCTGTGAATTTGACCTTATCAAATCAGCATTTATACATTTTACCCATTTTTATTAAAAATGGTGGTGCGGTTACTTTGTGGCTTGATGAAGTAACGCCTTCACAAGAAGAAGTGACTCTCCTATTAAACGCGCTTGCAGAAGAAGCCGATTTTGAAAAGTTCTCCCTAGTAAAGAGTAAATTTTCGGAAAATGTAAATGATGCGGCTGAATTAGATCATTTTTATTTCTTCCTAAAAGGGTTTAGTAGCTTTTCTTTCTCATTTGGTGGCAATGATGCATCACGTCAAAATCAAGATTTTGTGGCGTATTTTCAGCAAAACGGGTATCGAGTAGAAGACCATCATAGACGTGTGATGTTTAAACATAAGGAAAGCAACGCCGAAGATTATCAATTTTTAGTAAGTGCATTTCCAGATTTAGAAATATCAACAGTACCTGAATATTTTGAGGTGAATTGTCTTTAAATAATTAAAAAGCCTAGGAGCGGTGAGGTCCTAGGCTTTGTTGAGTTTTAATCTGAGCAAACTAGTTGTGCTTTAATTGTTTCTAATAAAAAAATCTCTCTTTGAATCGACAGACCTTTCTTCTCGCTTTGCGCCAAAGTTTGTTTGTTGTGTGCAATGGCATCATCAATATTGACCCAAACAGGGCGCATACCATTGGCGATTTCGTAGTGCTCCATTTGTGGTTTATCAAACTCTCCGCAGATCTCACATACATAACAATCAGACACGATATGCACATAGTCGAAATCGTTTTTGTACCAAGAGCGAATTTCTTCAAAGCGGCCAAATGCACTGCATTGGGTAATACTTTTAACGCCGGTTTCTTCTTGTAGCTCTCGAAGTAATGCCGCTTCAATGGCTTCGTTTTCATCAACGCCACCACCGGGCAGCGTGTAATCGTCATAACGCTCTGTGAAGAGTAATAGAATGTCGTTGCCGTTTAAAACAATGGCGCGTGCGGTATGACGAGTGAAGATTGAACCTTCAGGTTTGGTAGGTGGTGTGTTGAGTAACTGCATTGAAAAACGGACCTTTAAAATTTCGGTTGCCAGTATAATACCAATCCTCAATAATACTTAATCATTTTGAGGGACTAAAACTGACGTTAGTTTCGTTGAATATTTCTTATTTAGAACAACTAAATAGCAAAATTTTCGCCTCGCTACCGACAAGTTTTACTTGCCTCAAAATAGTTCACTTAATTAAGAGGATTGGTATAACGATTAGAAAAGTGGATTACAGCTATTGAAGCAATGTTTGGTAATAACAAAAGGGCTCACAAAGAGCCCTTTAAATAATCTAAATTCGGATTAAAAAGGCGCAGGGTAGCGGCTGAATATGTCAGCCACATCATTTAATGCTTCTTCAGAAAGAGGCATATCAAATGCGGCGATGTTCTCTTTTAATTGACTCATATTGGTTGCGCCAATAATTGTAGAGGTCACGCCTTTGACTTGGTCGCACCATGCAAGGGCCAATTGTGCGGGTGTCATATTCAGTTTTTTCGCTAAAGCCACATACTCAGCTGTGGCAAGGCCTGCTTGTTCAGTGTCTCTGAATAAGCCTTGGCGTTGAACCAATGTCCAACGACTGCCCTCTGGGCGAGCACCATTTAAATATTTACCGGTTAGCATGCCCGCGGCAAGTGGTGACCAAGGTAAGTAAGCAATATCTTCATGCCAGCAGTTTTCAATTAAGTATGGCCAGTCTTTGGCATGCAATAAGCTGAACTCATTTTGAATAGATACAGGCTTTACTAAGTTATGCTGCTCAGCAAGGCGCAAATACGTATTTATGCCCCATGTGGTGTCGTCAGATAAACCCCAATGACGGATTTTTCCAGCTTTAATACTCTTTGTTAACGCTTCAAGAATGGCTTCCATACTGGCGATTTCAGCTTGCGTATCGACATCTACAAAGTTGTGACCATTAGGTTTGTGCTGTGCAAAATGCGGAGATTGGCGATTTGGCCAATGCAATTGGTAAAGGTCAATGTAATCGGTATTTAACCTAGCTAGTGAATCATCAATGGCTTTATAAATGGCATCGGGCGTAATAGGTCCACCATTTCTAACCCAGTTTAAGCCTGGGCCTGCAATTTTGGTGGCAATCACCACTTGCTCACGCTTCTCTTTATGGCGTGCAAGCCAATTACCAATTATTGCTTCAGTTTTACCATAGGTTTCTGGTGAAGGCGGCACCGCGTACATTTCAGCGGTATCAATAAAATTGACTCCCTGACTGAGGGCGTAATTGATTTGTTCATCGGCATCATGCTGATTGTTTTGTAAGCCCCATGTCATACTACCAAGACAAATACGAGAAACATCTATTTGACTGCTGCCTAAACGACTAAATTGCATGTGCGCTCCTTGATTTAATTGCTCAGAGTGTATTAAAAAAACTGAGACATTACTTTTTATTAAGTAATTAGTGTAGTTGATCTTAAAGCGCAGTAACAGTTGCAATAAAAGCTGAAGTTGCGCCATAATGACTGTGTTTATATACAGTCTTTCATATATGCGTAAATTTATCCACATAGACATGGACTGCTTTTATGCCGCGGTAGAAATGCGCGACAATCCTGAGTTGGCTAAAGTGCCAATGGCGATTGGCGGCAATAGCAACCGTGGGGTTTTGGCGACATCGAACTATATTGCTCGTGAATACGGTGTGCGTGCTGCTATGTCGAATTATCAGGCGAAAAAGCTATGTCCGCATTTGCGCATCGTGCCGGGGAGAATGTCGCTCTATAAAGAAATCTCACAGCAGATCAGAGCTATTTTTGCCCGTTATACCGATTTAATTGAACCCTTGTCTTTAGATGAAGCCTACCTTGATGTGACCGATTGCACCCAATGCAAAGGCAGCGCGACTTTAATTGCGCAACAAATTCGTGATGAGATTTTTAAAGAAACGGGTTTAACTGCTTCAGCTGGGGTTGCCCCGATTAAGTTTTTGGCAAAAATTGCCAGCGATGAAAACAAGCCCAATGGCCAATTTGTGATCACCCCAGATAAAGTCGATGCATTTATTGAAGGTCTTCCACTTAAAAAAATCCCCGGTGTAGGCAAAGTGACAATGCAAAAATTGCTTGCCCATGGCTTTGAGTTTGGTCGAGATATCAAAAATGCCGATGAAACTTTATTAAAACAAAAGTTTGGCAAATTAGGCGATATGTTATGGCGTCGTTGTCATGGTATTGATGAGCGGCGGGTCGAAACCGACCGTGTGCGCAAATCTGTGGGGGTAGAAACCACATTTGAACAAGACACCGCTGATATTGACGTGTTGAAAATGCGTATTATCAAACAATTATTACCTGAGCTCAAAATTCGAGCCAGTAAATATCTAGATGAGCAGCACATTATAAAGCTGGGCGTAAAAGTAAAGTATTTTGATTTTCAATTGGTCAGTAAAGAGTGCCAGTTTGATAAGTTAGACAGTGCGTTATTCTGCCAATTATTAACCGATTTACTTGAAAGGAATCAGGGCCACAAGGCAGTGCGTTTAATAGGTATTCAAGTGGGGTTATCGGCAAAAGAAGCAAGCCATAATCAAATGCATTTGTTTTCTTAAATATTGCCTCTTTAAGTTATCTCTTTATTTACCCGACATAAAGTCGGTGCTACCGAGTAGAGCAGGGTTTTGTAACTTACCTCATAGGCTCTGGAATAAATTCAGAGTGATGGTGGTTTTTATTTATTCATTGGCTAACTTGCTAACTCAAATCTCGCTCACTTAAAGCTTATCGCTTATCGCATAATGACCCGGCATAAAGTCGGTGCTACCGCATAATAACCCTATGATTTATAAGGTGACTAAAATCTTAATTTGAAATTGTAAATTTCGTGTTAAGGTGGAGTGAGCGTATAACTAAAACTGAGAAAAGGAGTATCTGATGCAGTCTATTCTGATTGTATTATTTGGTATTGCCGGCATGCTATTTGGCTGGTTTGTCTATTCTAAGTTCATCGCCACGAAGATTTTTAAAATGGACGATAACTTTGTTACCCCAGCCCACGAGCTTAAGGATGGGGTTGATTATGTGCCAACCAATAAACTGGTACTTTGGGGGCACCATTTCACATCAGTAGCAGGGGCTGCGCCGATTGTCGGGCCTGCCATTGCGGTATACTGGGGCTGGGTGCCAGCAGTACTTTGGGTAGTATTTGGTACGATTTTCTTTGCAGGTGTGCATGACATGGGCGCACTTTGGGCCAGTACGCGCCACAAAGGTAAGTCAATGGGCGCACTATCTGAAAGCGTAATAGGTAAACGTACGCGCGTGTTATTCATGATTGTGGTGTTCTTGTTGCTGCTTATGGTGAATGCGGTATTTGGTGTGGTTATCGCTAACTCATTAGTCGCAAACCCGAGTGCAGTTGTGCCTGCTTGGGCGGCCATTGTTGTTGCACTTATTATCGGGCAGTTATTAAAGCGTCAGATCCCGCTTATTCCATTGTGCGTGATTGGTGTTGCAGTGCTTTATGCAACGATTTTCATGGGCGCAGAAATGCCGGTGTCATTACCAACAGAAATGTTTGGCTTAACTGACAAAGCGAGCTGGATAGTCATTTTATTCATCTATGCGGCAGTTGCCTCCCTTTTACCGGTTTGGATGTTATTACAGCCACGTGACTTTATTAATGGCATGCAGCTATTAGTGGGTTTAGTGTTACTTTATGGTGCCGTATTTGTGGTGATGCCAGATATCACTGCACCTGCATTTAATACACAAACCGCCATTGATACGCCGAGTATAATTCCGTTGTTATTTGTTACCATCGCCTGTGGTGCGGTATCAGGCTTCCACGGTATTGTGTCGTCGGGTACCAGTTCTAAACAGCTTGATAAAGAAACCGATGGTCGCTTTGTGGGCTACTTAGGTGCGGTGGGTGAAGGGTGCTTAGCACTGATCACGTTAGTTGCGGTTAGTGGTGTGATGTTGGCCGTGTCACCAGAAGAATGGCATGAAATTTACAGCCATTTAGGGGCAGGTAGCGTCAGCGCCTTTATTACGGGTGGTTCAAATCTTATCAGTGAAGGCTGGGGCTTCTCTGCTGAAATTGCAGCGACCTTACTGGCAGTAATGGTAGTGCTATTTGCCGGTACGACTATGGACTCTGGCGTGCGCTTACAGCGATATATCATCCAAGAGTGGGGCGATATTTATAATATTGGCGTGCTTAAAAATGGTCTAGTCGCAACCTTTGTTGCTGTTGCCTGTTGTTTACTGCTTGCATTCGGTGCCGGCGGTGCGTCGGGTACCGGTGGTATGGTGTTATGGCCGCTTTTTGGCTCGACTAACCAGATCTTAGCAAGTCTGACTTTACTCGTGTTGTCTGTGTACTTGATCAAACTAGGTCGACCGGCTAAATATACGCTTATTCCTATGGTCTTTGTGATCTTGATGGCTTTCTTCGCGGGCTTAATTAAGCTGGTGGAATATTATGAGAAAGGCAACTGGTTGTTGGTAGTCCTAGACTTAATTGTGTTAGTAGTCAGTGTCTTGGTGATGCTTGAAGCTTGGTCAGTGATAGGTAAACACAAGCAGAAGAAAACTAGCGGCGAAGGCGAAACTGCGAATTAATCTCAATTGCTAGAAATAGCAAAGTAAATAACCGATAATTGGCCCTAATTGAATAACAATAAGGGCCTTTTTTATGTCTTTCCCTCTCGCGATTGCTTTTAACGGTAATCTTCCAACTGACGCAGATGCTGTCATTGTGATCACCGGCAATGTTGAAGATTTAGGTCAAGCAGAACTAAATGAAATTGTTGCACCTGCACTGGCAATTGATGCACGCATCAAACAAAAAGCATCATTACTATTTGCAGAGAACTTACCGGGCAAACGTCTTATTGTGGCACCAACTGGGCCATTAACGCGTGACTATGATGACGTACGTCGTATCTTCGAAGCAGCTAAAAGCGCTATCACCGAAGCCAAAGCGGCTGGTGTTACTCAGCCTGTGTTACAGCTTGCCTCTATTGCTGATGATGCGCGTTACTCACAAGCTTTAGAAGTCGCGTTTTTAGGCATGTGCCAAGCGTTATGGCAGCCTCTTGAAGCAAGAGAATATCACGGCGAAAGCATCGAGCCGGTTAAGCAGGTATTTTTAGCGGGTGCTAGCGAAGAGCAAGTTAAGCAGTTAAATGCCATTGCAGCAGGCCAGTATGCGGCAAGAGATTTATGTGGTACTGAGCCTGAGCGTATGGCACCACCTAAATTTGCTGACTACTGTGTTGAGCTGTTAAAAGACTCTGTCGTTGATGTTGAAGTGATCGACAGCATTGACACAATCAACAAAGACTACCCAATGCTTGCGACCGTTGCGCGTGCGTCTTATGCAGTAGAACGTCATCATCCTCGCGTAGTGAAAATGACTTACGAGCCTGAAGGTAATGTTGAAAGAACCTTACTGTTCGTAGGTAAAGGCTTAGTGTATGACACAGGTGGTGCAGACCTTAAAGTTGGTGGTTTCATGGCTGGTATGAGCCGTGACAAAGGCGGTGCAGCATCGGTGGCAGGCTTCATGAAAGCAGTAGCTGATTACCAGCCTAAAGGTGTTAAAGTCATTGCATATTTAGCGGTGGTTCGTAACTCGATTGGCTCTGATTGTTTCGTTCCAGATGAAATCATCACATGTCGTGAAGGGTTACGCGTTCGCATTGGTAACACAGATGCAGAAGGCCGTCTGGCAATGGGTGACCTACTGAGTGAAGTGAAAGACCTTGCGAAGAATGAAGTAAACCCTGAGCTATTTACGGTGGCAACATTAACCGGTCACGCTGCTCGCGCTGTGGGCCCTTACAGTGCGTACGTTGAAAATGGCCCAGCTCGCGCAGCTAATGTATCTCGCCAGATTGCCGACTTAGGTGACTTATGGGCAGATGCAGCAGAAGTAAATCGCAGCCGTCGTGAAGACTATGACTTTGTTCAGCCGCGCACGTTAGCCGATGATGTACTTTCAAGTAACAATGCACCATCAGCGGTTACAGCACGTGGTCACCAATTCCCAATGGCGTTCTTAGCGCTAGTGGGTGGTCTAGACAAACACGGCTTAGACTCAGAGCAACCACTACCTTATGTGCACATGGACATTGCTGGTTCTGGTGTTGAAGGTGGTGATTGGCAGCACGGCAAGCCAACAGCTGCAACAGTCGCGAGTTTATTTGCTAGATATTGTTTATAGATTTATAAACGTGAAAAAGGCGCATCATGCGCCTTTTTTTGTTTTTGTATGAGAACTATAACCAGCGGAGCGCTTGTTTTACGTCTTCTTGGTAGTCGTTGACCGGTGAATTTCTGTCAGCCACCAAGATCATATTGGCTTTATCTTCACTTGAGATCACACCAGCAAAGCGGGCATCGTTAAATTCACCCAATTGCTTGTCTTGAACGTCACCTGAGTGAGGAACAACAAACACAGTGACAGGGCCGTGATCAGATTGAAAGATTAGATGTAAACTGCGTTGTCCTTTAAAATGACAAAAAGTCGCATAGGTCACTTTGCCAGGTAAGGACTCAAATTTTCCTCCTAACATGGCAAGCTTCTCATTGACCGCTTGTAAACCAACATCTTTCTCGCGCTCTAGCGCTTTTACTTCATAATAAACATGCGCCAACGCATGTTCGCCAGCTTGAAGGTCATTCGAGCCTCCCACACTCAAGAAGTATAAGCTGACCGCCAATGTGATTGATGCTGCGGTCGCAAAAGGCTTATTAAAACGGCCAAACCAGCCTTGCGTCACATTACTTGCAGGCGCGTCTTTGGTTTGCGTCATCAGCTTTTCAGTGAGATCTGGTGGCACGGGTATATCAAGTGCTAGGTTTATTTTGTCGTCTAACATCATTAGCTCATCTAGCAGCTTTTGATGTTCAGGGTTCTGTTGTGCAAACGCAATGACTTCTGGATCGTTGGGATCGGCAAATGCGCGACGACGAAATTCTAATTCATCCATCAGTTTGTGGCCCCCGTCATGGTTTGTGGTTGAGACATTAATGCCTCTTTCAATTGGTTGCGTGCGCGATAAAGACGCGTCATTACAGTGTTCTTGTTCAGCTCTAAAATCTCAGCTATTTCATCACCAGAGCACCCCATGACAACTTGCAAAAGTAACGGCTCTCTATATTCAATCGAGAGCTGACTAATTTGCCTTTGGATCACCGTTTGTTCCATCTCTGAGTCTAACGTGGTGCTTTGGTTATCGACTATGGTGTCGTTGTCGACATCAGCATAATCGAATTGTTTACGTTCAAATCGTCTCGCATTTTCGCGACGCACTATGGTTAATAACCAAGGTTTTACCGCTTTCTCATCTTGTAAAGAATCTAAAGCTCGCCACGCACGCAAAAACGTCTCTTGTACTAAGTCTTCTGCTACAGTCGGATCTTTGCTAAGCCAGTAGGCAAAGCGATAAAGCTCCGTCTGATACTGCTTAACCAACTCTTCGTAGCGTTGTTGTTTTTTGGTCATACCCAATAGACCTTAGTAAGTAAGTTTTTCTTACACACTTTTTATAAAAATTTTCAGTACAGAGGCTGTAGCGAGCTACGTTTCTGATCTGCTTGGTTTTTCTCAATTTGAGATATGAGCTTAGCAATTTTCTCAAGATTTGCAGAAGCTGCATCATTACTATAAAGGGCTGCTTGTAAGTTTACAATTTCTGCTTTTAGCTCAGCGTTGTCTAGCTCTTTTAGCCACTGGCTAAAAGAGGCTGTGGTGAGCTCTGTGGTAACAAACTCACTCAATAACTGATAAAAGCGCGTTTTATCGTTCGCTTTAGCCGCTTGTGTAAGCAAACTCAAACTCATTCTTGGTTTAAATGTGTCGCTCGTTTCAGTTTCTATCGATGGTTTTTTTCGACCGATAAAACCAAGCCAAACAAAAATCAGCGTGAATACCCAAAGCACATAACCCGATACCAAAATGCCCCAATCAAGCAATGTCTTTTCAACGGGGACTTCAACAATAGTAGGCTCGATTACATGTTGATTTTGCAGTGGTGCTGTCATGTTTGGTATAGCTGGCGCCGTTTGGTTCGGATCGGCAATAACGGTCAGCGTTCGAGCTGGCAAGGTTGCATATTGCAGACGGTTAATCACCGTATTGAACCAAGGCAACTTTACTTCAGGTAAGGTGTAAGTGCCTGGTGTTTGAGGCACCAGCGCATACGAGCTGACAAGTTGTGAGATCACTCGGCCATCACGCGCAAGTTGGTTACGCTCGCTCTCATCAGGGTAGCTTCTAAAGCCATCAACTTCTGGCAGGCGAATTTCAGGCAACTGTTCTTTGGTCACGCCTAATGCGGTCAGGGTGATAGTACGCGTGATGGGAGTGCCAACCACCACTTCATCAGAGATAGGCTGAAACTCTTCGCTTAAATTGACTAACTCACTGGGTAACCACGCCCCATTGTAATCTTCAGGTACGGGTTGCACATCAATTGTTTCAGCTTTGCCCATGGCAGAGACCGACATACGACGATAATTTTCTCTTACTTGACCATTAAAAATGGGTGGCTCGATAGTATATTCACCACTTTTTTGAGGTTGAAGTAGATACTCTCGGCTAATGACCATATAACGGCGACCATCAAGTACTTCATAGTCTTCTTTTTGCTTACCAAGAAGTGTGACTTGCGCGTCTTCCATAGCGGGCGCAGATAGTTGCCCGTCTAATAGGTCTTTACCTAAATAAAGTTTAACCGTGTAAAGGCCCGCTTGTTGAACAAACAACTTGCTTGGCTTTAACTCGGTTTTGATAAAGATGTCTTTTTGTTCATCGGCATCGTTACTGCGTGCAACCACTTTTAGTTTGATTGGGTCGCTACTCTTGCCCGCCACCGTGAATGCAGGGATCGTAATGTCACCCGCTTTACGCGACATGAGTTGCATTTGCCAAGTGGTTTCACTACTCGCCTGTCCATTGATGATGCGGGTACTAGAGCCAGTATTGATTGGGCCCATCACAAATTGTCTCGCCAAGGCACTAGTATCAGGCTGCTGACCAGATACACGGCCATCGGCTGAAATAGTCAGCGTAAAATATTCACCCACCAAAACAGGGTTTCTGTCGACCGATGCGGTTAACTTGTCAAAAGCGACGCTCGCTGTGCTAAACAGTAAAAATACACAGGCAATATAAAAACGGGTTACCATGATTGTTTAGATCCTCCAAGGCGACGTTGTTGGGCTCTTTTTTGGGCCTCTAAGCGCATTTTGTTTCGTAATAGAATGGCAGGGTCATCAGGTACTTTCCTAAGTAGCTGGTTTAACTGCTGCGCTTTTTCTTTTTCTTCAGGGGTCATTGGCTTAGCTTGAGCCGATTGCATCATTTGCTGCTGACCTTGTTGTTCATTATTTTCAGTGGCTTGTTGCGGCTGAGGTTGGGCTTGTTGCTCAGATTGCTCGCCGTCTTTTTGCTCGGTTTGATCTTGCTGCTGTTGTGCGTCGGCTTGCATATCAGGCTTGTTTTGTTGATCAGAGTTTTGCTGGCCCGAGTTTTGTTGTTCAGCATCTTGCTCTGATTGTTCGCCTTGTTGCTGGTCAGATTGCTCGCCAGATTCGCCTTTCTGCTGGTCTTGTTGACCTTGCTCAGACTTGTTTGATTGACCTTGTTGATCAGACTGTTCACCTGATTGCTTATCTTGATCACTCTCTCCATCTTGAGATTGACTCTGTTGTTGCTGCTCTTGTTGTTGCTTCATTTGCTCTAGCAGGGCTTTGTTTTCTTTGGCTTGGTCAAAATCAGGATTCTGCTTTAGCGCTTGCTCATAAGCGGCAATGGCTTCATCCAGTTTGCCAAGTTGGGCAAGGGCATTACCATAATTGTACTGACCAATCGCCGAGGGGCTGTTCTTCAGTGCGGCGGCGGCTTGCTCATACTGGCCTTGTTTATAAAGTGCTGCGCCTTTTAAGTCAGTGTTATCTGCGATAGCCGCTTTTTCAAACTCTTTAGATTGATATGCCGATAAGGCATTTTGGTCGGTATTTTTAAACCATGATTGCCAATCTGCAGCATAAACAGGTTTAGACAGAGGCAGCATAAAGAACATTGCACACAATACTAAGGCCGATTTACGTAGTAGTAATAATGCCAATGGGATCAATAATATTAAGCCATATTTACCCGCATCAATACGCCAAAGTATTTTATTTTCTTCATCGTTTTGATCTGCTTCGCTGGAGCTTGCCGTTGGCGCAAACACTTGAATATCTTCAGCACCGGGTGCGTATGCCGAAAACTGACCACCACTGATGGCAGCAAGATTTCTTAGTGGTGCCACATTCAACCTTGGAATGACTATTTCACCGCTGCGACCTTTCATAAATCCGCCTTCAGGTAAGGCAATTGGCGCACCTTGTGCGGTGCCAATGGCATAAATGCTTAATGTAAACTTACTGCTTTGCATAGCTTCTCGAACTTCATCGACATCACTTTGATCAAGCCCGTCAGTAATTAAAATAATCTCGCCTTGCAAGTAACCGGCTTGAGACAACAGTTGCATAGCTTGGTCGATACCTGCATACACATTTGAACCTTTGCTAGGCATAATCTCTGGGCTAAGACTTGGAATTAAATTACTTAATGTACTGGCGTCAGAAGTCAGTGGAGACACGGTAAACGCATCACCCGCGTAGGCAACCAATGCGGTTTCGCCTTCTTTAAACAGCTCAACCATATCGAGTGCTTTGAAACGTGCTTGAGTGAGTCGGTCGGGTTTAATATCGGTGGAAAACATCGAATAAGACATGTCCATCACAACCACACGCGCTTGTTTTGACTTAAATACCGGCACTTCTTGTTTTTCAAAGCTAGGGCCTGCAATAAAAATAATGCATAACAAGGTAAATAGCGCCAGCAGCCACGGGTTAGTTTGTTTGCTTGCTTTACCTTCGGTTAGCATCGCATGGGCTAAATGCGGCGCAATTAATCCTGATTTATTGCTACGGCTTTTATTTAGCACTTGTACCACGGTTAAAATGGCCCAAGGGATAATCAAAAGTAACAGTAGGGGTCTTAAAAATTCAAATTCCATTATTAAGCCTCCTTACCAGAGCGTGAAAACAGTCGGGCAAGATTTACGTACAGTTGATTAAGCATGAGTAATGCCAGCGCCGCTGCCAGAGGCCAAAAGAATAAGGCTATTTGCGGTCTGAAGGTTTCGTTTTCGTCGCTGATAGGCTCTAGTTTATCTAGCTCTTGATAGATTTGCTGAAGCCCTGCGACATCTTTTGCTCTAAAATATAAGCCGCCAGTTTCGGTGGCAATCTTATTTAACGTTGTTTCGTCAATGCTGCTACCGCCGATCCCGCCCATACCAAATAGACTAAAGCCGCCACGACCATCCGAGCCAACCCCAACGGTGTAAACCTTGATGCCTTCTTCTCGTGCCAAAATAAGCGCTTCATCAGGTTCAAGGTTTCCCGCGGTATTTTGACCATCGGTCAGCAATATGAGAATACGGTTACTGTCTTGCTTTTGACTAAAGCGTTTTACGGCTAGACCCAAAGCATCACCGATTGCAGTGGCACGACCCACTAAGCCTATTTGTGATTCGCTGAGCATTTGACTCACCGTATCTAAGTCACGAGTAAGGGGAGTTTGTAAAAAGGCGGTATCGGCGAATAAAATTAGACCAAGGCGATCACCCTGACGCTGCTCGATAAAGTCACCTAAAACCGCTTTCACCACGGATAACCTATCTACATAACGGCCCTGATACTCCATATCTTGCTCAGTCATTGAGCCCGATAAATCCACGGCGAGCATAATATCGCGACCTTCATTAGGTAAAGTAACAGGGTCGTCTAAGTATTGTGGGTTCGCAGCAGCAATGACCAAACATAACCAAACGAGGGCTTCGAACCAGTTGGTTTTTTGTTTTGACTCTTTGAGACTAGGCGCCAGTTTAGAAAACTGAGCAAACATAGGCATACGCAGCCTTTGTTTGGCTTGCTCAGTACTGGCGGTAAATCGCCTTAAAATCCAAGGTAAAGGTAACAGTAAAAACGCCCAAGGCCAGCTAAATTCAAACATCAATGGCCTCCTTGAGTTTTAGATTTTTGATGGCATTAAAGAGTTGCTTGGCTAATTCAGGGTTGTTCTCTGGGCCATATAAGCTATGTAGCGCCTGTTCAGAAAACTGTTCGCCACTGAGTGTATTTAAAATGCTTTGCCATTTCTTGGTAGGCAATGAAGTCAAAGGCGCACCGTAATAATGTTTTACGAGGCGCTTTAAGATTATATGCAGTTGCTGCGCATCATCACTTTGTTGTTTAGCCAGCTCTATGGCGGCTTTTTTGGCTTTTAAAAATTGTTGGCGCTTATAAAGCCACATGCCAAGTGTGATAAGCAAAATAAGTGAAGTGATTATCACTGCCCAAGTTGGCAGCGATAATGGCCACCAAGCCACCTGCTCTGGCGGTAAAACATCATGAAGTGCGTCGAGTGGTGAAGCTTGCATCGGTTAAAGTCTCACTACTTGCTGTTCAATAGGGTGGGCTGCTGAAAAGTTCAACATGCTCATGCCCGTGCGTTGTAATCGTTGAAAGCGTTGGTTAAACACTTGCGCAGTTTGCTCGGCAAACTTGTCTCTAAATTGTTTATTCATCAGTGGCAGCGTCCAAGATTGGCCTTCGGCATCGACCTTGATGGCATCTTGGTAGGCAGGCAACTGATGTTCGAACGGATCACTTATCTGACAACCAATTAACTCACAGTGACGCGCTAGACGTTCAAGCTGCTTGAAGTCGGCTTCTTGTAAGTGATTAAAGTCAGAGATGAGATAAATTAAACTGCCCGGTTTGGCTAAGTGCGTTAAGCGTTTTAAGTTATCGGAAAAGCGATTCTCAGTGCTTTGTTCACGGTTAGCAAAGGCTTGTTTGTGAATGTCGACCAATTGATGACTTAACGACAGCACGCCTTTATCGCGCGCTGTGGGTTTTAATTCATGGTGGGCGTACTCACTAAATACAATGCCGCCTAAACGGTCGCCGCGTTGACATGCGGACCAAGCCACAAGCGCACTTAAATGTGCCGCTTGCACAGATTTCAGTAAAAGCTGTGAGCCGAACAACATGCTGTTTGATAAATCGGTGAACACAAACACCGGTCGCTCTTTTTCTTCTTGATAGAGCTTAGTGTGAGTAATGCCTGTACGGGCCGTGACACGCCAGTCGATGGCACGAATGTCGTCACCATATTGATATTGGCGAACTTCAGCAAACTCCATCCCGCGGCCTTTATGTGGCGCAAGGTATTGGCCTGCTTGGCTGCTTTGAATGCGCTTTTTCGGTTTTAACGACAAAAGATGCGCTTTAGATTTGTAGTAAAGCAATTCTTTTAAGTCGAGCTCGGCGCCATTACTGTGACACTGAGTTAACCATTGCGCGGTATCGAATACGGCTTGTTGCATCATTATGGCACTGGGACAAGTTCAAGAATACGGCTGATCACTTGGTCTTTACTGATACCATCAGCTTGCGCTTCGTAACTTAAAATAATGCGGTGACGCAATACATTATGCAGTACTGCTTGAATATCATCTGGCGTCACAAAATCACGTTCATGTAACCATGCGTGCGCGCGAGCACATTTATCAAGGGCGATAGTGGCACGCGGGCTGGCGCCAAACTCAATCCAACGACCCAGTTGCTCATCAAGTTTTGCAGCTTCACGAGTGGCTATGATCAGTTGCACAAGATACTGCTCTAGCGGCTCAGCAAGATGCATCGATAACACTTTCTTACGTGCTTCAAACAAGGTGTTTTGACTAATGGCGGTGAAATCAGCTTGATGCTCTTCTAGGGCTTCGCCTCGAGTTAAACGAAGGATGGCAAGTTCGTTTTCAGCGCCCGGGTAGTCGATGTTTAAATGCAATAAGAAGCGGTCTAATTGTGCTTCCGGCAGTGGATATGTCCCTTCTTGTTCCAGCGGGTTTTGCGTTGCCATAACCATGAACAGATCTGACAGCGGATAAGTGTTCTTACCAACCGTCACTTGTCGTTCAGCCATAGCTTCTAACAGCGCTGATTGTACTTTGGCTGGTGCACGGTTAATTTCGTCGGCTAAGATAAGATTGTGAAATAGCGGGCCGCTTTCAAAAACGAATTCATTGGTTTGCTGACGATAAATGTCAGTACCTGTGACATCCGCTGGTAATAAGTCTGGGGTAAATTGCACACGTTGGAAGGTGCCTTCTATGCCTTTAGCGAGGGCGTTAACAGCACGGGTTTTTGCAAGTCCCGGCGGGCCTTCAACCAATAAGTGGCCGTCTGCAAGCATCGCAATAAGTAGCGCTTGGGTCAGTTCTGGTTGACCAATAATCTGCGTATCTAAATATTTTTTCAGAGCTGAGAATTCATTTACTGCCATGGTTTGTCCTTTGCTGACAAAATTTTTTGCTTAATTTATAAGGATTCTATCGTTACTTCTCAAGTGTTTGCTACGAATTAACACTAAATTTAGAGGAAAGAATACGATACTGTTTAGACTGCGCTACATCAAATAGTTCCCTTGTTTTGTAAAGATATTTTGCGTCTGGTCAAAAAAACATCTAGGGTTGAGTTTGGTGCTCAATTTATAGCCGAATTAAAATTTTTATTGGCATATTTTTGTTGGTTGTTTAGAATCGATGTAAATTCAACAGGTCAGACCTGTCAGCGGGAGAGCAAATTCAATGTCTGAACAAAACATACTAAAAACAAGAAAAGGCGATAGAATCGCTATTGTCAGCGGTCTTCGTACCCCATTTGCCAAGCAGGCAACAGCATTCCACCATGTTCCAGCGCTAGACCTAGGCAAACTTGTCGTTAATGAGATGCTTGAGCGTCTTAACTTTGATAAAAATGAAATTGATCAACTGGTTTTTGGTCAAGTAGTACAAATGCCTGAAGCGCCAAATATCGCACGTGAAATCGTATTAGGCACAGGTATGCCAGTATCGGTAGATGCTTACTCAGTATCTCGCGCATGTGCGACCAGCTTCCAAGCCATTGCCAACGTCGCTGAGTCTATTGTGGCGGGTAACGCCCATGTTGGTATTGCAGGTGGTGCAGATTCTTCTTCTGTATTACCAATTGGTGTAAGTAAAAAGCTAGCTGGCAGCTTAGTTGATTTAAACAAAGCGCGCACTTTAGGCCAACGCCTGAAAATCTTCAGCAAACTTCGTCTTAAAGATTTATTACCAGTACCGCCAGCGGTAGCTGAGTATTCAACTGGTTTATCAATGGGCCAAACGGCTGAGCAGATGGCTAAAACCCATGGTATTAGCCGTGCGGATCAAGACGCATTAGCACACCGTTCACACTCACTAGCGAGTAAAGCTTGGAACGATGGTCTACTTGCTGATGAAGTGATGGCGGCACATGTACCACCTTACAAGTCTTTTATCGAACAAGATAACAACATTCGCCATAACTCAACCATTGAAGGTTATGCAAAGCCTCGTCCTGTGTTTGATAGACAACACGGCTCTGTAACTGCCGCAAACGCAACACCATTAACAGATGGCGCAGCAGCAGTACTGATGATGAGTGAAAGCAAAGCCAAGGCGCTCGGTTATGAGATCCTAGGTTATGTTCGTAGTTTTGGTTTCTCGGCAATCGGCGTACACGAAGATATGCTAATGGGTCCAGCGCACTCAACGCCTATCGCGTTAGACAGAGCGGGGATCACCTTACAAGATTTAGATTTAATTGAAATGCACGAAGCATTTGCTGCGCAAGCACTTGCGAACATGAAGATGTTTGGCAGTGATAAGTTTGCGCAAGAAAAACTGGGTCGCTCGAAAGCGATCGGTGAAATTGATATGGATAAGTTTAACGTTAACGGTGGTTCACTGGCTTATGGTCACCCATTTGCAGCGACTGGCGCACGTCTTATCACACAGAGCTTAAATGAATTAAAACGCCGTGGTGGCGGGTTAGCACTGACAACTGCATGTGCTGCAGGTGGTTTAGGTGCGGCCTTCGTATTGGAGAGTGCATAATGTCAGTATTTAGTTATGAGCTAACGGATAGCAAGGTTGCAGTAGTAACCATTGATGTTGCCGATGAGAAAATGAATACCTTGCGCGCAAGCTTTGCTGATGACCTATCGGCAATCTTAAAGCAAGGCCGTGATGACAACATTACAGGTATGGTGTTCATCAGTGGTAAAAAAGATAACTTTATCGCAGGTGCTGATATCAAGATGCTGGATAGTGCAAAAACGCGTAACGATGCGTTAGAGCTATCTGAAATGTGTCAGCAAGCATTCTTCACTATGGCTAATCAAGCATACCCGACGGTTGCTGCAATCCATGGTGCAGCATTAGGTGGTGGCCTAGAGTTTGCTCTTGCCTGTGATTACCGTGTATGTACAGACAGCGACATCACAAAACTAGGTTTACCTGAAGTACAGCTTGGTTTATTACCAGGTGGCGGCGGCACACAACGTTTACCAAAACTAGTGGGTATTCAAAAGTCGCTAGAGTGGATGCTTACAGGTAAGCAAGTACGCGCTAAGCAAGCTAAAAAAGCAGGCCTTGTGAATGACTGTGTACCACAAAGTATCCTGCTTGATGTGGCAACCAAGTTTGCAACAAAAGGCAAAGCGAAGCCATCTAAGCCAAAACTAGATAAGTTAAGCTGGGCACTTGAGTCAAACCCATTTGGTCGAAACATCATCTTCAAAAAAGCAGAAGAAGGTGTGTTAAAGAAAACCGGCGGACATTACCCTGCACCGATTAACATCATCAAAGCCGTGCGTGCCTCTGTTGAGCTTGACCCAATGAAAGCTTACAAAACAGAAGCGGAAGGGTTTGCAGACCTAGTAATGACCGAGGTGTCTAAGTCACTACGTGGTATTTTCTTCGCGACCACTGAAATGAAAAAAGACTACCAAGACGATGTCGCAAAAGTACAGCGTACAGCGGTACTTGGTGGTGGTTTAATGGGCGCAGGTATTGCCCATGTGAGTGCGGTTAAAGCGAAAGCCCTAGTGCGCGTTAAAGACGTGGCGCAGCAAGGTGTGAGTAATGCACTTAACTACAGCTACAAGATTTTATCTAAGCGTCAGAAGCGTCGCATCATGTCTCATGCCGACGTACAGCAAACTATGAACCGCATTACGGGCACAACCGATTATTCGGGCTTTAAGCACGTTGATATGGTGATTGAAGCGGTGTTTGAAGACTTAAACCTTAAGCAAAGCATGGTGGCAGAAATTGAACAAAACTGTTCATCTGAGACTATTTTTGCTAGTAACACGTCGTCACTGCCGATTGCGCAAATTGCTGAAAAAGCAGAACGCCCAGAGAACATCATTGGCTTACATTACTTCTCACCAGTAGAAAAAATGCCATTGGTTGAGATCATTCCTCATGAAGGCACATCTGAGCAAACCATTGCGCGTACGGTTCAATTTGCTCGTAAGCAAGGCAAAACACCTATCGTGGTAAAAGACAAAGCAGGCTTCTACGTAAACCGTATTTTAGCGCCTTATGTAAATGAAGCAGCGAATCTATTGCTAGCAGGTGAGCCAATCGAGAAGATTGATGCCGCGCTGGTTGAATTTGGTTTCCCTGTTGGTCCACTGGCATTACTTGATGAAGTTGGTATCGACATCGGCTCTAAGATTGCACCAATTCTTGAAAAAGAACTGGGCGATCGCTTCAAAGCACCCGATGCGTTTAACCGTTTAATCGACAGCAAACGTTTAGGTCGTAAGACAGGTCGTGGTTTCTACAAGTACGACAAAAAAGGCAAGAAAGTCGATGAGTCTGTATACGAGTTACTTGGTGTAACACCAAGTCCACGCTTGAATAAGAAAGAAATCGCAGATCGTTGTGTGTCTTTAATGCTAAATGAAGCAGCACGCTGTTTAGATGAAGGCATTATTGCTAACGAGCGCGATGGTGATATTGGCGCAATCTTTGGTATTGGCTTCCCACCATTCTTAGGCGGCCCTTTCACTTACATGAATAAGATGGGGATTGAAAACCTGTGTTCACAGCTAGCAACGTTTGCAAACGACAACCCGGTATTCACGCCTGCTGAGTGCTTAATGCCAGAAGAGACTGCCAAGCCTGAACTTGAAGTGGTTGCTGAAGCAGAAGAAGTTATCGAAACGCCAACTGAAGCAGTTAAGGCTGAAGAAGAAAAAGTTGAAGCTGAGTCAGAGGCTGTAAAAGTTGATGAATCTAGCACAGATGACAACTTGAAGGCATCAGAAAAGCCAGCTTAATAGCAAGATAACTAAGTTATACAAACAGTTATTTCCCTACATTGTTTTGAATCTAAAGGCGTCGTCAGACGCCTTTTTTCGTATCAGCAGAAATGGATGAGGCTTAACCACTTACTTTTACTTTCACGGTAAAAAACCTTACAATGCGGCGCAATTATCGACACCAGCATTTTGGATCTCTAGCCCCTTTGATACACCCAATGACAAACCCAATATCACACCATATTTCGGATCTGACGCAAATCTTTGATGACCTGTTTTCTGAGGCGTATAACACGCGCTTGATAAAAGGTGAGCATGAGCCGATTTATCTACCTGAAAATGCCGACACCTCATACAACCAAGTGGTTTTTGCCCATGGCTTTTATGCCAGTGCGCTGCACGAAATCGCCCATTGGTTAGTGGCAGGAGAGCGTCGCCGTGAGCTTGAAGATTATGGGTATTGGTATTGTCCTGATGGTCGAAGTGCAGAGCAACAATATGAATTTGAAAAAGTTGAAATCAAACCGCAAGCCATTGAATGGGCGTTGAGCGCAGCTGCCGGGTTTGACTTTAATGTGTCGGTCGACAATTTAAATGGTGAGCAAACCTGTCGTTTTAGCTTTCAAAAGCGCGTACAGGCGCAAGTGTTCGAGCTATTAGAAAAGGGCTTTAACATTCGCACCGAACAATTATTAAAAGCACTGAGTGACTTTTATAAAACCCCATGGCCGTTAACTGAAGCGCAGTTTGATTGGCAGTGTCCAGAGGAGTTTTTAGATGCAGTTTAAACTAGGATTGATCATTAACCCAGTTGCCGGATTGGGTGGCAGTGTGGCGCTTAAAGGTAGTGATGGTAGTGATACTGCAGCCAAAGCGATGGCATTAGGCGCTGAGCCAAAAGCCAATGCGCGTACTGCATTGGCCCTGGAACAACTAAAAGAAAACCAAGCAAACATTCATATTTATACCGTTAATGGTGAAATGGGCGAGCGACTGGCTAAAGAAATGGGCTTTGAGACGCATGTGGCTTATCAAAGTGCCACTCCGACAACCCCTGAAGACACTGAAGCCGCTGCAAAAGCGCTGTTAGCCGAAGGTGTTGATATGATCCTATTTGCAGGGGGCGATGGCACTGCACGTAATATTTGTGCTGCCGTTGATGATTCAATTCCTGTTTTAGGTGTACCAGCTGGCTGTAAAATTCACTCTGGGGTATATGCAATCACACCAAAAGCTGCGGGCCGTGTTGTCGATATGCTTGTAAAAGGCGAGCTTGTCACGCTTGGTGAAGCCGACGTGATGGACATTGACGAAGATGCGTTTCGTCAAGGTACGGTAAAAGCAAAACGCTACGGTGAGATGCAAGTACCGAGCGAGTTGCGCTATGTGCAAAGCGTTAAAAATGGCGGTAAAGAAAGCGATGAATTAGTGCTTGCTGATATTGCCGCTTACGTGATCAGCGAGATGGAAGATGACGAGCAATATATTATGGGCTCAGGTTCAACAGTCGCAGCGGTTATGGAAGAGCTCGGCCTTGAGAATACCTTACTAGGTGTTGACCTTATCTGTGATCATGAGTTGATTGGTCAAGACATGATCGCCGCAGATTTATTGGCTGCCGCAGAAAAAATGCCAACCAAATTAGTGATCACCTTAATTGGTGGGCAAGGTCATATATTTGGTCGCGGTAACCAGCAATTAAGCCCAGCGCTTATTCGCAAAATTGGCAAAGAGAATATCATGGTCATTGCTACAAAGACCAAGCTGCAAGCGCTGAATGGCAGACCGCTTATCACCGATACAGGCGATGAAGCATTAGATAAAGAATTAAGTGGTTACATCAAAGTGATCACAGGCTATAACGACCATGTAATGTATGCCGTTGGCCACGAAGAATTAAACTAGGAGATAAGATGTTATTTCAACAATACGTAGAGTCAGCGCAGCAGTTTTTTGATGATTTAGTAGATAGAGCCAGTGATGATGAACTATTCGCTGGTGGTTACCTACGTGGTCATTTTGATTTGGCTGTCGGTTACGCACAGGTTGAGGGTGAAGATTTAACACCTGAAGAGCTAAACGAGCAAATCGAAAAAAGTTTGGTCAAAGCGTATCGCAATGGCGAACTCACAGAAGATGACAAAACCCATGTTGTAAATATCTGGGAGCAGGTAAAAGCCCTAGCTTGATCTGAGTTTTAACTGTCAGATTAAAATAAAAAACTGCGATCATTTCGCGGTTTTTTAGTTTTGCGATAGGGTAGGGTCTGTAATAGAGCCTAGTAGGGGACTAAATGGCAACTAAAATCACTTTGGCGCAGTTTGTAAAACTACGTAATGGCGTACCCTTAGGCCATACTGACTCATTAAAAAACATGTTATCTCGCTCTCTCGGGGCAGGCTCTTTTGCTCAGTTCTGGCAATATTGGAATCCAGTGTGGGGTTACTACTTATCTCAATGTGTTTATCAGCCAATTAAACGTTTCTTTGGAAAGTCAATTGCGGTCGTTGCGACTTTCTTCGTTAGTGGCTTTTTACACGATTTGGCCATTATGCTGGTCAAGCAACAAAGCAGTATTTTGCTGACGGCCTGGTTTACTTTGATGGGGTTAATCGTCGTGCTGAGTGAAGCCGTAAAACTGAGATATGGCGCATTACCTTGGTTTGTCAGAGCACTAATAAATGCAGGCTTTATAGGTGCTAGTTTTTATGTCGCTAAGCAATTATTGAGTTGGGTGCTTTAAAAAGTAAAAAAGGCCATCTACTTGCGAAGATGGCCTTGAATACACTGTAATGAACAATGTTAACTCAAAGGGAAATTGAGACCTTAATCTTGTTGCTTAGCTTTTAGCGCATTTTCATGCCAGTACTGCCAATGCATATGTGCTTTGTCTTCAACTAAATGCTTAGGTTGTAAGTAGTCTTTATACGTATAGCGATAAAACTGACGCGGCTTTTTCGGATCTGTTTTCGCTTCGTCTTTTGTTTGCTCTGTTTTGTGTGCTTGCAACCAAGTTTTGAATTCAGCGCCATATTTTTTACCAGACTCATCTAGCAGTTTTTTATAGCCATCGAAGAAGTCAGTTCGTAAGAAGTGCGCCAGCTTTAAATAATCGTCACGGTGCTTTTCAAACATAAAGCGTACCGCCAAATAGCCCCATTTATACACGCGGTCTTGCCCATCTTTATATTCAGTATCGAATACCTCTTGTAGGCTCGGCCAGTCTTTCTCATCAAGCTCAAATGCTTTTTTAAATGCACGTGGATTATTGTCGCCTTCAGCAATATATTCGGCCAGGCCTTCAGACCACCAAACCATGTTGCTTGGGAAGTGGTTAAACGTGTCGTATTTATTGAAGCGGCCATCTAAATAATGCACAAACTCGTGATTTAGATTCCATACCGCAAACTTAGGGCGCACCCAGAAGTGCTCAAAAGTATAGAAGGTTGCGATGTTATCTGGGTTTTGGGTTGTGCCTTCGATATACATCCCGCCGTTGTCAGTATGAATATCAAAGATAAGTTGACCCCAGCGGTTGTACTCGGCGTGGTTATCAAAAATAACGATACGAAGCTGGTCGTTGAAATCATTCGCGACCGGTTGGCGTTTAGTTGCGAGTTTCTCATGGAAGGTATCAACTTGCTCGTTTAAGCGCTGGCATGAATCATTCAACTCTTTTTTGCTCATCGCTTGCGCTAAGATGTAAGCACTTTTTGAGCACTCATGCTTAATCGGTAATACATCGGCAATTTTAGGTTCAATACAACGTCCTTCTAACGGCGTTTCACCGCACTCTGACTTACCTCTAAACGACGTCACCACATAAGGAATGCTGTAAAGAGTCTGCTTTTCAAGCTCTGTAAGCGCGCTGTCTTTGCCAAGTGCTTGCCATACTTGGTTGTCGAGCTGCTCTAGTTCCGCTTCAACAGGCAAGCTGGTTTTATCGTCGTTTAGGCTCTTTTGGGCTTCTTCGTCTAAGGTGTAGTATTCGTTCCAATATTGCGTGACGTATAAGTTGTAATGCTGTGCCAATGCCCATAGTGCATGTTGCTTAGGCCAGTCATCTCCCTCTCGCACTGCATTTTTGCTGCTAATAAAATTAACTAATGCAGTTTGTAAATGGTTTTGTTGTTGAACGGCTGCTGAAAATGCTTCTTTGTTTTTACGTCTTGCTTCATAAGGCAGTACCGCACCGGCTCTAAGTACTTCCCACATCGCATAATCGACGGCTTTGCTTTGAGATGTATTGCCTTGAGGTAACGCACTTTCACCATAAAGCGCAATCAACTGAGAGAGTGGTTGAATGTGCTCGGCAGTTTTACTTTGTAGCGCCTCATTGAAGTACAAGCGAAATAACGCCGTTGCGTAGTTCTCATGAATGCGAGCAACCGTCTCGTCGATGGTGTAAAAGTCACTATGCTCAGCAATGGCAAGCAAAGCTTGGTTTAATGATTCAGCAGTGCCTGCTTGCCAGTCTTTAGCAGGGCCAAAGCTGCTAAAAATGCGAAGATAATAGGTTAAACGCTCTAACTTTTGGCTCGCTAACCCGTGTTGTTTCACTTCTTCACGAATGGCTTCTGAGACAGCAAGCAACAAACCTGCTTGGTGATGATCAAATTGAGTGGTCCATAAAGTATCAAGCTCGGCGTTAACAATGTTTTGCACCGCAACTTGGGCTTCATCACTTACGGCGACAATAGGCGTTTTTGATTCATCTGATGTGTTTTTAGTATCAAGGGTATTACAGCCAACAAGGCCAAGTGCGACACTGGTCGCTAAAGCAAGTGCTCTTATTTTCATTGTTATCTGCTCAATAATAAATATTGAATACAATATACATATTTTTATGGTAGTAGGAAACCTTGTTGGGATAAAACAACTAAAGTTCTGGTTAAATGAATTTAATATATGGGAAGGAAAAGACTAGAGCTAACTGAATTGTCAGCTCTAAACATTGAAATAATTAGCTTTTAAAACTAACCAAACTTCTCTTGA
Source organism: Pseudoalteromonas sp. SS15 (assembly GCF_049257195.1). Taxonomy (NCBI): domain Bacteria; kingdom Pseudomonadati; phylum Pseudomonadota; class Gammaproteobacteria; order Alteromonadales; family Pseudoalteromonadaceae; genus Pseudoalteromonas; species Pseudoalteromonas sp. SS15. Next base: position 52,706 of record NZ_JBMMUD010000002.1, on the reverse strand, counting down.
AAATAATCTTCAACATCTTCTTTGATGTCTTGATAATCATCTTCATCTAGTTGCAGCGCATTTAATACTTTGTCTTTAATAAACGGCCAATCTGGGTCGGCAATAAAGCGCTTTTGCGTATGCACAAGGTTTTCGGCCATCTTTAAAGTTGCCAGCGTCATGTGCTCTTCGTCTGTGTGCTTTTCGGTAAAGTATTCGGCATCATGGTGTCGCAAAATAAGCTGACAAGTGCTTTTGGGTAAGTGCCAACTACTCGCTAAGAAGAAGCCAATGACGGCATGGTTAGTTTTGTATGTTTCTTCTTCGTGTTGTACAAGGTTTTTGTCATAGTCACGATTTGCCGCACCGAGCACTTTGACATAGTTGTTATATTTTACTGCCAGAGCAGGAATGCCAGCATCATGGAATAACCCCAGCATATGCAGGTTTTCGGTAGGCACTTTAGATTTTATTTTCTTGCCAATTAATGTTGCGACATCAGCAATTTCTGTCGCTGTATCCCAAAAGCGTTCAAGTTTGATACAACAACTTTTTTGGTCGAACGCTTGTTTTAGCAAGAAACCCGTCACTAGCGTGGCGATACTGTTTAAACCTAAAAACATCACCGCTTGGCGAATATCAGTGATGGTTCTCGCAAGGCCATAGCTTGGTGAGTTAATGACTTTTAATACCGCTGCTGATGTCGCAACGTCAGTTGAGATTAAATTTGCGATGTCATTCAAATCAGGCTCTGGATCTTTGAGCGTTTGCTGAAGCTGAGTCAGTAGTTCTGGTTTAGGTGGTAGATTAAAACCAGATTTAATGTCTTTAAGCACTGAATCATCAATATCTATCATGGTAAGTCGGATCCCTTTAATGATTTGTGCATATTTTAGTGGAATTTTTATTCTTAATTATTGCGATAACGCAAAAAAATAATTTTATGGTTATTAACTAAGCGGATCGTATGGCCTTTGGGGACGTTATCTTGCTTGAGAGTAGCAATCTAAGTTAAGGTTAAGTAATTTTGTTTTATTGGAAGAAAGCATGACTCAACAAGCGAATACGGCTCAGCCAACCGGTGCTGTGGCCAAGTTTCTTAATGGCATTGAGCGGGTAGGTAATAAACTGCCAGATCCAGCCATTATCTTTTTATCTGCCATGTTACTTATATGGTTACTCTCTTGGTTATTTTCAAGTACGACGTTCGATGCAATCGATCCGCGTACTGGCGAAGCAATCGTTGTACACAACCTGTTAAGTGGTGATGCACTGGCAGGTTTCTTAGCCTCAATGGTTAAAACTTTCACAGGCTTCGCACCATTAGGTGTAGTGCTAGTAGCTATGTTAGGTGTGGGTGTTGCTGAGCACTCAGGCTATATCAATGCTGGCTTAAAAATGATGCTTAAGCGCACGCCGCAGGCATTACTAACACCGTCAATTATTTTAATCGCGATTGTGAGCCACACAGCCACTGATGCAGGTTATGTATTGGTTATTCCAATTGCGGGTGTAATTTACTATGCCATGGGTCGTCACCCTCTTGCGGGTATTGCTGCGGCATTTGCAGGCGTAAGTGGTGGCTTCAGTGCCAACTTCGTACCATCTGGTATTGACCCGTTACTGCAAAGCTTCACACAAAGCTCAGCACAAATCATTGACCCAACGATTGCGGTTAACCCGTTAAATAACTGGTTCTTCACCTCTGCGTCGAGCGTATTTATCATCCTACTAGGTTGGTACATTACTGATAAAATCATTGAGCCACGTTTACAATCAACAAAAGTAGATGGCGACACTGACAACCTTCCTTCTTTTGATGAAGTCACTTCTAAAGAGCGTAAAGCATTCTTGGTTGCGTCTTCGGTGATGATTGCAGGTCTTGCATTATTAGCGTACGCATCAAGTGGTGAAGATTCAGCGCTTCGCAGCCCGAATGGGTCACTGACTGACTTTAGTGCACCATTAATGCAATCAATCGTGCCACTTATCTTCTTACTATTTTGGATCCCTGGTGCCATCTTTGGTTTCATGGTTGGTACTTTCAAGTCGTCTAAAGACATGATTGATGCAATGAGCAAAGCAATGGGTAGCATGGCTTACTACATTGTTATGGCGTTCTTCTGTGCCTTGTTTATCTCTGCGTTCAGCCAGTCAAACCTTGGTGCATTATTGGCAATTGAAGGTGCGGAAGTACTTAAAGCACTTGCTTTACCAAGTTACATTACTGTGATTGGTATCATTTTCTTAACTGCATTTGTTAACTTATTTGTTGGCTCAAGCTCTGCAAAGTGGGCGTTACTTGGTCCAATCTTTGTACCTATGCTAATGCAACTTGGTATTTCACCAGACTTAAGCCAAGCGGCTTACCGTGTTGGTGATTCTAGCTCAAATATCATTACACCGCTGATGCCTTACTTCCCGCTGGTGGTTGTATACTGTCAGAAGTATGTGAAAGACACAGGTATCGGTACATTGATTGCGATGATGCTACCTTACTCTATTGCTTTCTTAATTGGTTGGAGTTTGTTCTTATTGGCTTACTGGGGTCTTGGTATTCCACTAGGTCTGCAATCAAGCTACACCTACCCAGGTTAAAGTTTAAGAGATAAAAAAACGCGCCAATCGGCGCGTTTTTTGTGGCAATAATACTTAGAAAGTTTAAGGGCTATGCTATGGTTAAGCAGAGAATAAAGGAAGGTGTATGTTTTATTGGATTTTAATTGTTATTAGCTGCGCATTGTCTTTTAAGAGCTTTGCAAGTACCCATAAAGTAGATGTAATAGCGATTGATTATCCGCCCTTTATTACGCAGACAGAGACCCGCCATGGTATCACCTATGAGCTTTTAGAAAGAAAATTATCAAACCTAAAACTTATTAAGTTACGTCCTCGATTTCTACCACCTGCAAGAGCGCAAACTGAGCTGACTAAATCGGATTGGTGTCTAAGTTTTTACCCGCCGGCACCGAGCGAATTTATTGAACGCATTCCCCTCAGTGAAGATAAAGTTTTGCTCGGTTTTGTTAGCAAACAACAGCAGGTTGCTTGGCAGGATTTCAAATACTTTAAACACAAACGGTTAGCCATGTTACGAGCAACGATTACCGAAGGTATACAAGGGCAATTGAAACAAGCAGGTGCGGTTATTGTGCCGGTTGAAACCGTTGAACAGGGCATAAACCTGTTGCTAAAGAGACGTGTTGATTTTGCATTTACAGATAATATGAGCTTTTTGGAAAAGCAAAAGACCAATAAAGAATATGCTCAGCTCGCTTTTGCAAAAACGCCCTTGTTAGAAGTACAAGTAGGTGTGTATTTTAATCGCCAATGTAACTATGCGGGGCTGCTTGCCCCACATCTTCGTAAATTAGAAGTCAAAAATTAGAAATGCCAAACCACATGGAGTTGCGGTGAAGACTCAGTGATATCTGTGCCAAGTTTGTTACGCCACCATTGCCACTCAACGCCAAGCATAAGCTGTTTTTCTTTGCCCATTAAAGCATGACCTATATCCCAGCGCACAGCAGGCTGAGCTAAGATCCAACCTTTTACATCATTGCCAAATTCATCTTCACGACTGGCAATGTATTCCACATGACCGGTAAAGTAAAACTTATGTTCAGCGATATTAAATGGCATGCCCCAAGCAACATCGAACATCCAGCTGTTGGTTTGAGTAGGCGCGCCGCCTTTTGCAACGCCTTCACTGTCATCAATATACGCCGTAAAAGTCGTTGAAAGAAAATCAAATCCTGATGCCTTCCAGTTTAACTTTACGCCCGGTAAATACTTAATGACTTTAGCATCGCCAGACACATTAATACCCGCCACAAAGCTGGCACTTTGCATTGCTGAATTCGCATTTGGTTGCCACGCTTTTGGCATTAAGAAGCTTGAATACCACTCGCCATAAAAGTCGTTGTTATTAAAGCCGTCATCTAAATCATCTTTAGTAAAGTCGATAAAAAAGAAGTTATCACCATAGTCATATCCAGATGCATGTTGCACTGAATAAATTTGCGTTTGCACACTTTGCTGACTAAATGGGTTTTTTACATCACCAGAGTTAAAGTGAAATTGCGTGTCGCTCCAATTCGCCGCAGTAGCAGAAAAAGAACCACATAGTGCGATAGAGGCTAATAAGCGGATGTTTTGATTCATAATAAATTATTCGCAGAGGGTAGATAATGTGAATTATATACCCAAATTACTTCAAGTGACGAGGTTCAGCGAGAATTGATTGGCTTTAAGACAAGGAATCTATTTGATGATTTAGTGGTTCTAAATCGAAAATAGATGACGCAGTATGAAAGTCAATCAAACTCGTCCAAAGAAGCGCTTATTCACTTATGTTAAGTATTAAAGAGCATTGAATGTAGAAAGGCATTGCAACTTCTAGAGCTAATAAGAAGCGCTCTGAACATTGTTTTGAGGTATTTTGGGTATACATATAGCCCCAAAGAAATTGGGGCTATAAATCAAGAAAAGTGGTTTTTAATCGTCTTTATGCTTTATTTCTGCGCAAGCAGATAACTGTGATGGCGGTGAATGCCAAAATGAAGCAGTAGAAAGATGATGTTGAGACATCCCACGGGCTGATCTTGAAGGTCGCGCCAAGTAATAGTGCTTGCGCACCATAAGGTAACGAACCTTGCATTACACAAGCAAAAATATCGAGTAAGCTTGCTGAGCGTTTCGCAGAAATTTTACCATCTTCAGCTAGCTTCTTAGCGACCGGGCCTGCAACAATGATACTTACTGTATTGTTAGCAATACATAGGTTAGAGGTCAGTACCAATGCAGCAATGCCTAATTGATCAGCTACTTTACGGTGAAACTTTGCAATAAACGCCGTTAAACCTTGGATTTTATGTGCAAGATAATCAAGACCGCCATTCACACGGATAAATTCAGACAGACCGCCAATGAACATAGATAGCAAGAAGATCTCTTGCATATCGCTAAAGCCTTTGTAAACATCTTTAGCGAAACTGCCAACTTCATAATTGGCTGTGAAGCCCATTGCTGCAGCGAAGATAATGCCACTAAATAGCACCACGAATACATTCAGACCGGCAACCGCAAGCACTAAAATAAACGCATAAGGCAATACTAATAACCAATCAAAGTCTTTGGTTTCTACTGCTTGTGGTTCAGGAGTTAAGAAAGTCAGTAGGGCGATAGTCAAAATAGCTGCGGGGATGGCAATCTTTAAGTTTTCTTTAAACTTATCTTTCATTTCACAGCCCTGCGTGCGCGTTGCAGCAATGGTGGTGTCAGAAATAATCGATAAGTTATCACCAAACATAGCTCCTGAAACTATGGTGCCCGCCATAAGTGCTGGGTCGATACCTGTTTTAAGTGATACGGCATATGCAATCGGACCGATAGCACCTATGGTACCCATTGATGTACCCATGGCAGTTGACACTACGGCAGCAATTAAAAATAGGCCTGGTAGTAACATTGAAGGTGGAATAAGCGATAAACCGGCATTTACAACCGCATCAACACCACCCGTTGCGCCAGCAACAGCAGAAAACGCACCTGCAAGTAGGTAAATTAAACACATGGTGATGATGTTTGAATGACCCGCACCTTTTATAAAGGTTTCAACACTGTCATTGATTGGTTTGCGGTTAACCCAAAATGCGATAACGATGGCAGGTAAAATCGCTACAGGCGCAGGCAACTGGTAGAACGCATAATCTACGCCTTGCGATTGTAGGTATAAGCCTGCACCTAAAAAGAGTGCCACAAAGGTTAGTAAAGGCAGTAGCGACAACTTGGCTGCTACCTTGTTTACAGACGCCTGCATGTAAACCTCATATTAAGAAATAGTTATTTTTATTATGCAACCATTGTTCACACAATTGCGTGCATAATTCAAGCGATAAAAAAGGATGTGTGAATGTATAGATGGCTAGATGTTTTGTCAAACTTAATCCATGAAAAAAGCCGCAGAGTGCGGCTTTTATCTCTTTCTCTCATTAAAATAGAGAAAATTTATGCTTAGAAATTATATTGGTACGTCAGAGCAAAGCTTCTGCCACGGCCTTTATGGTCATATAAGCTCTCAGGGCCATATTTCGGGCTATAGAAGTAAATTGCACGTTTACCCCATTGTGTCGTGTAAGTTTTGCCGAACACGTTGTTAACAGCAAACTGCACTTTACCATTAGCCAATGGGTAGTCGGCGGTTAAATCTAATAAGGTGTAACCATCGATTTGACCGTCAGCATCGTCTTCTAAATCAAGCATGGTTTTGCTTTGTAAACGCACGTTTAAATCGTTACCTTGCCAAGCTAAATAACTAGTAAATTTAGAGCTTGAAGCTTGTGTTACACCAACTTTTTTCCAATCGCCTTCTTTGTCTTGTGCTTCTGAAGAAATTAAGTGCGTTGAAATACCCGCTCGCCAAGCGGCGTTAATATCGTAGTCAAGCTGCGCTTCGATACCTTGAGTACGAGTTTTTGAGTCTGTTACTGAAATAAGTAATGTTTTCTTATCATAAGAAATCTTATGATCTGAGCTGCTGTAGTAAGCTGCAATTTGTGCGCTGAAAGCGCCTTCACTAAAACGCCAGCCTAGTTCCATTGAATCAGTTTTAATACCAGCAAGTGCGGAGTTATTCACATCAACTACCGTACCTTCAACTAAGGTTAGGCTGTTTGCACCACCTTTTTGCTCATAACTTCCTTTTCCATAGAATTTAGCTACATTTGGTAATTCAAAGGCTTCGGCTGAGTTGAACCAAATTTGCTGGCTGTCATTTAAGTCATACACTAAGCCAAGGTTGAACAAGTTAACACTATAATCTGTACTGCCGCCTTTAATGGCCTCAGCAGAAGATACCGCACCTGTTGTTACTTTTATTGCTGCGCTAGTACCGACAAAATCATGTACTGTGTTATCCATATTTTGACGGCGGTAACCGGCCGAAACTGCAAGGTTGTCTAACGCTTGATATTGAAGTTGCGCAAATAAAGCACTGGCATCAACTTCAAAACCTGGATAACGGTCTACAGCATAAATAGACTTCATTACAAGACCACCAGAGTTTTGTGCAATGTCAGTGTCGTAATATGTCTGTAATGCATCAAACTCTTCAGTGTCGTAATCAAAGCCATAAGCGAAGCTTAATTTGTCAGCCTGACCTGATAACACAAATTTAAAACCTGATGCATCGGTGTTTTGTTCTGAGCTTGAGAAATTCGCAATCGTACCTTTACTTAAACGTGGGCGAGGATAAAAATCAAAAATCTCTTCACGAGCAAATGCTTGAATATTCAGCGTCTGTGAGAAAAAGTCGCTGTTAACATAGTTAAGGTTGATTAAAGTACGTTCAGTTTTTGGCGTGTGTGCAGAGTCTAACCCTTTACGGATCTCAACGCCTGTCATATCACCAAGCAACGCATTGGCCTGTGGTCCAAAATACAAGCCATGTTCGCCATCGCTTTCATTATTATATTTTTGCACCATGGCTGATACAGTTTGTGAGTCAGTAAATTTATGGGATATGGATGCCATCAAATCTAAGCTATCAGTGTATTGCAAGCCACTTTGTGTGGTGTCCATAACAATCGCGTCGCCGTCGCCATCGTATAGTGCATTCACTTTAGTATAAGCAAGTGACACACGGGCTTTGGTTTGGGCGTTTGCAAAACCATAGGCGCCTGCAATTGACGTATCGAAATCATCACTGCCAGCAAAGCCAGAGTGAATACCTACTTTTAGAGCATTATCTTCATTACCCTGCTTGGTGATGATGTTGATTACACCACCGGTACTACCGCCACCGTAGATTGCAGTGGTACCAGAAAGTACTTCAATACGAGAGATATTAAATGGGTCAATGGCATCAAGATGACGACTAATACCGCGTGAAGAGTTCAGCGAAACACCGTCGATCATCACGACCATCTTTCTGCCACGCATATTTTGGCCATAGTTGGTTCTTGTCGTACTTGCTAAGTCTAAGCTTGGGATCAATTGCGCCAACGAAGTTTTAAAGTCATGACCTGAATTGATTTGTGATTGAAGTTCTTCAAGATCGACCAGCCATACTGTGCCTGCAATATCAGAGATTTTTTGCTCAGTACGGTTAGCGGTAACTAAGATACGCTCATGATCATGGGTAGCTTGGGCGTCATCCGCAAGTACCGCATTAGAGTTAAGCGCACATAAAAGGCTAGAAGCGATAAGAGTTAAGGTCGTTTTTTTCATATCCATGTTTATTAAACTGCTGTAGTTAAGGTTAAAGGTTGGGTGGATTCGGGCAGTGTCCAATCAATGAAATTCTGCGTTTCACTTAAATCGAACACATTTTTCCCTGCTAAATGGTTAATAATTTTGGCACTTCGCCATGCCATCAGGCTTAGCTGCGGCTCGGCAATACCATGACTGCTTAAACCTGCATTCACGGCATAGATCTGATTGCCAGCTTGGTGTTGCCATTGCACGTTAAAGTGACGGTCAAGTTGCAGACCGCCGTCTTTACTTAAATGTAATAGAGGTTTAAGTGGCTCAAGATATTGCGGCAGCACTGACTCAAATCCTGTGGCTAAGATCACATAATCTGCATCAAGCACTTCTTCGCTTTGGTTTAATGAGTTGTAGCACTGCACCGCATAGCCATCGTTATGTGGCGTCAATTGTTGAGCGGTACGATTCGGTAATAAATGCACCCATTTACGTTCACCATTTACTTCGAAATGCTGATACAAATATTGATAAATCTGTTTTAAACATTCTGTTGTGATGCCATCACTGGCCAGCTTTTGTGCTTTTACTTCGCGCTTTTTACTCAACTCAGGGAGCTCAAAGAAGCACTCAGTATATTGTGGCGTGAAGAATTCGTTGGTGAAGGTCGCTTCATCCAATGGCTGGTAGTTTGGTCTGCGAGAGATCCAATAAAGCGCTTTAGGTTTACCCCAATAATGCTGTAAAGCATTAAGCACAATGTCAGCACCTGTTTGACCACCACCAATCACTGCAACACGCTTGTTGGTTAAATCGAGATCTTTGCCCATGATCTCGCATGCGTGAAACACTTTGGTACCAAGTTGGGCCTTAAACTCTTCAGGCACATGTGGCTTTTTACCAGTACCAAGACAAATGTTCTTAGCTTGATACTCACCTTGCTCTGTGGTGATAACAAAGTGATCTTTGTGGTAATGAATGCTTTGTACACCTTCATTAAAATTCAGATTTTGTAATTTGCTCGCCGCCCACGCCATGTAATCTGAGAACTCGGTGCGGCTGATCATGCTGATGTCAGTAGATAAAAAACGATAAAAGCGTTTTTTATCTACCAAATAGGAGAGAAAGCCAACACGACTAGTCGGTACAACCGCAGTTACTAGGTCTTTGAGGTAACAAGTTTGCATATGTGCTTCCGGTAGTAGTAAACCTGGATGCCAAGCAAATTCAGCTTTGTTATCAAAGAAGCGATACTCTAGTTCATTGGTTTCATTGAGTAGGGCAGCAATACTTAAATTAAATGGACCAATTCCGATCCCAGCAAGATCTAACATTGAAAATTCTCCTTGTAGAATTTAACTTTTTCGATTGAAACAAGCGCAGCGCGCTTATGTGGAAACTCGAATTCATATTCCTTTATGAATCCCAGCTTTGTAATTTGATTAAGTAGTCTTTGATTATCGTGTCTTGGCTCGAGCACAATTTTTTGTGTCTTTGGACAATCTAAAAATATGAAGTGACTGATAGCAGTGCACCAAGCCTTAAAGTAACGGCTACCTCTAAAAGCTTCATTACCGACCAATAAGTGCAAACCTCTGTCGTGGGCTTGCCATGGATAATAAGGTGCAATTCTGTCTTCACCTGCCCAGTACACCTCAAAATAGCCAAAAGCTTGGTCGTCGAAATAGCCGATTAATGGCAAGTTAAAGGGGGTATGAAGTTTGTTAGCCAAATAACTTTGCAGTTTTTCTTTTGACCAGTCTTGCTCCCAAAATTTGCTGACTCTTGGATTGTGCATCCAGGTGTGGAATACATCTAAATCAGTAAGGGGATCGGCTACTTTAAAACTGATGAATTTGCCAATATCGTGATTAAAGCGGCGATACACCTCACCACTTAAATTTACTGGGCGAGTAGGGCAAGCTCTATCTTCAAAGCGCTCTGTAAATAGGGCTCTTGTATGTTCTTTTAATCCATTAATGGGGTTTGCGTAAAACTCAAAACGAGAAACGCTTTCACTGTTGAATGCGTTAATCAACCCTTGCCAAGCTTGTGAAGCATGCCATTGAGACGTTGGCAACTGAATATGTTGAATACTTGGGTGGTGGTAAAACACTCCATCGATTAAAAATAGCAGATGCTCTAAGCTATTAATTCGCTCATCGAATTGCGCCACAAAGCAATGACCAAAGGCAATTTCACCTTGTAAGGCGAGTTTTTGGGCGTGACTTATGACACCCGACTCAGACTTTTGGAGCGGGAAACTATGTTCTAATAACATCTCAATTCACCTATTGCTGAGTCTGGGCTAGTAAATTTGCCATGTCGAAATAAATCACAGCAGGATCTTCTATGGTGTTCTCGTTATCACCAGTGAGATAGCAATAGAAATTACCTTTACACTGGAAAGCAGCTTGCTCGAGAATTTGTTGTAAGCATTGCTTGTCTTTTGCTGTGCTTAAAATGCTCGATAGCGTTGAATGCAACTGTTGGCACCAAGTATGTTCATCTTTAAAGCCTAGCTGGCTCAAAGCGGCAATCACGGCATAGCCACTATTGATAATCACATAGTAAGGAAAATATCGGGTGATCTGTGCTTGGCTCCAGTGGTGCTCGATATCACTGTGAATGTCTTTACACTGGGCGGAGAACTGCTTGATCCCAAGTTCAGAAAAACCAAAGCCTTGGCAATCACGAATGAAGGTTTTACTGGGTAAACCTTGTGCAAATTCAATGACAATATTTTGCTGATGAGCCAGGCAAACAAGGCCTAGATTGGCTTGCAGGTCACATAATGGCAAGATGACTTTTTGACTAAAATCTTTAAACCACAGTTCGGCAGCTTCTTCTAAAGTCACTTGATAATTCTTGCTAACGCGTTTGAGTTGCTCGCGTAATAAGTGACTTTGATCATCAATAGGAAGCTGACCAAGCGTAGCAAGCACTAAGCTCTCGCTATTTTGGTTAAGTTGTTGGTTTTCTCTGAATAAGAAAATGCTTTCTTCTATCACTTCATCATTAAAGCTCAGAGCGCACCAAGCAGGCTCTTGCAATACCACAAATTCAGGGTAGTGTGACTGCCAGTCTTTAAAGGTGTCAGTTTGGCAGGCATCAAAAACGCGTAGACCGCGTTTACACTCTTTGACTGATAGGGTTCTGACAGAATTAGTCAGCTTAATATTTAAAGAGTATTTCAGCTGGTAGTCTACTTCGGGTTGGCAGATAGCACGAACTGATGATGTCGCTGACCAGGCAAGACCATGTTCACCTAATTCACTGATTAACTTATCGCTTAGCAGTGTTTGAATACTGCTTAGACCCCGCAGGTATTGCCATTGCCATGGGTGCATAGGCATGACAGCAAAATCGTTGTTTACCTTTGCAGCTAATTCAGGTGCGCTTTGTGTAACAAGAGTATCTAAATAACTTTCAAGTGCTTGACCTTCAGCATCACCCACTAACACAGCGCGAGAGACCTGCAACCAAACTAATTGAAATTTCGCGCCAAACTCAGGGCTATATTTGGCCCATTCATCATGTGCTAATTGCTGACGACTCTTTGCTGCCGGATGAAAATTATGTCCAGCGAGCAGTCCTTGCTCAGCTTCTATAAAATTCAAAGGGCCAGTTGTTAAGTGCGAGATATTTGGGTGATTTTGTAATGAGGCCTCGATAAACTTTTGGCTTTGCAATACCTGTGCACTGAACTGTTCAATTTGCGGGCGTGAGAAAGCTGCAATTTTATCTGCATGAGGTAGCAGTAAGTGCAGGGCTTTTTCAAATGAGATGGTTTCAATTGAAGCAGAGTGAGCATCTTTTAGTAGGATCTCTCCAGTAAAATGATGAATGCCAACTTCTGAAAAATAATGAATGGGTAGCAAGATGTCATGATGATCATCAAGCGAAATCGTAATAGCAGGATGCTGCTGAAATTGGGTGTGCGCCCAATTGGTATTTTCTCGTAAATAGGCGTTGGCAAAACTCGACCAACTAAAGCTTTTATTTAACACCGTTTCAATCCTTGGGTTATAAAACTGGTTGCGAATGATAACGGTTTGCATTATCGTGTCAACAAAAATTTGACCCTAAGTTAAGAACATAATGAATAAACAGATTTCATGGCTAGTCGTCGGGGGCGGTTTGCTGGGTGTCAGTCAGCAAATTGCGCTGGTGGTTTTACCTTTACTAGCCGACATCATGTCGGTGCCTTACGAAACCTTGGTTAATTGGCAGGCAGCAGGGTCTTTCTTATTTCTATTCTCAAGTGTCTATTGGGCCAAAATCATGGCCAAAAAAGGCGTCTCATATGTGGTAAAGCTGACAACTGCAGGCTTCTTATTGAGTAATCTTATACTGCTGTTTTTATGGCTTGAATATGACTGGCTATCAGTGGAAGTAATGTTAGGGATATTTATTGTCAGTCGTATCGTGCATGGCATTTTTAGTAGTGGAATTGTGCCGCAGTTACAGATCAGTGCCCTGATGTTGTATCCACAAAACACCATTGGTGCACTTGCTAAGGTGAGTCTAGGGGGGACACTGGCAAGATGTTTAACGCCCTTAGCTTGTATCGGACTCCTTATGATTTCACCGACCTGGGTGTTTGCATTGCCTTTAATACTAGGCTTGTACGTGCTTTTAACTACCCCAAGTTTGTCAAAAGGCAAAAGCAAAGAAAAAGTAAGCGACTCACCACACCAGCATTGGGGGTTGCTTGTTGTGGCGTTTATCTGCGCATTTAGTTTGTGCTTTGGTCAGTTTAGCTTGGTTCAAGTGCTCACACGCTTCATTCCAGATAATAGCGCACAAGTCAGTCAATGGGTGGCGATTAACCTAGCTATCACTGCCTGTCTCAGTACCCTTAATCAGGTTTACTTTATTAAAAAACAAAAAGTAGATTCAGAACGTTTACTGGTACTGAGTTTAGCCGTTGCATTTGTCATGGCTGGGGCGAGCAGTATGGCAAGCCATATAGTGGTTATGTGTATCACAGTCTCTTTGATCTTCGTAGCGCTTAATAGTGCAACCTTGGCCTATACCAATGTAATTGTGGCAAAAGCGGGTAAACAATATACCAATTACATTACTACCACACACACTTTAGGTTATGCACTAGGGGCTGTGTTTGTGAACTTTTCTCTTACTCTGCCTTATGTATTAGTTTGTGCAGCCTTGTTTATTGCGTTTAGTTTTATTATTCGTCGATTTATCCGCTATGTATATCCAAAACAAGCTGAAACAACTTAATTGTATGGCATATGAAATTTTTAAAGATGATTTATGGCTACAAAATCTGTATAAACACAGGAAATTTGAATGGGGATGAATATGACTAACATCGCAATTTTTGGCGCTAATGGCCGAATGGGCAAAGTGTTGTGTGAAGCAGCGCTTATTTCAGGTAATACTTCACTCGCGGCGGCTTATGTACGTGACCAACATGATTTAATTGGCACTAAAGTGCAGCATTTTATTAATCAGGGTGAAACGAACGTTGCTTTCTCAACAGAAGCTGTGATTGCCGAAGACGTCGATGTAGCCATTGATTTCACTTTACCTGCGGGTATGAAAAAGCACTTAGCAACAGCGCTAGCGCGTAAAACGCCTTTAGTTATTGGCACAACAGGTTTAACCGCTGAAGATATGGCTGAGCTTGAACAAGCGGCGAAACATATTCCTATCGTGTTCTCTCGTAATTTCTCTGTGGGTATCAACTTATTAGAAAACCTTGTAAAACAAGCTGCAAAAACGCTGAGCGATGATGTAGACATTGAAGTGTTCGAGTTGCACCATAGACATAAAATAGATGCCCCATCGGGTACTGCTTTAATGATTGGTGAAGCGATTGCTGAGGCCAAAGGCTGGGATCATGATGAAGTAGCTGTTTTTGATCGTAGTCAAGATGAGCATGAAAAATCTCAAAAAGAGATTGGCTATTCGGTGATGCGTGGCGGTGACATAGTAGGTGAACATACAGCTTATTTTGCTGCAGAAGGCGAAAGACTTGAATTAACGCACAAAGCAAGTTCTAAAATGACCTTTGCTAAAGGTGCTGTAAGGGCTGCAGCTTGGTTAAAGGACAAGCCTGTTGGACTTTATACTATGCAAGATGTGCTAGGATTCAGATAGAAAAGTTACTTTTTTAACCGTTTCAAGTAAAAAAACAGTTAAAGGGGATATTTTTAATTTTTTAAGGTTTTCTCATAGACCTTTCTCAAGTTTTCATCTAAAATACTTGGAATTTGCCAAATTTTTATAAGTGGCGTGTTACCAAGCGCTTTTTAAACGGGTATTCCGGCTTTGTTGGCTGGGTCCCGTTTTTTACCATTAGGAGGTTAACTTGACTAAATCCGCTCTGTTAGTCCTAGAAGACGGCACAGTGTTCCGCGGTACAGCTATCGGTGCTGACGGTATGTCAGTTGGTGAAGTTGTATTCAACACTTCGATGACTGGTTATCAGGAAATTTTGACTGATCCATCGTACGCAGAACAGATCGTAACTCTGACTTACCCACATATCGGTAATACGGGTACTAATAGCGAAGATGAAGAAGCGAACAAAATCTGGGCGAAAGGCCTAGTAATTCGTGATTTACCTTTGCTTGCTAGTAACTTCCGTAACGAGCAATCACTAGATGATTACTTAAAGCAGCGCAATATTTTAGGTATCGCAGATATCGATACACGTAAGTTAACGCGTATTTTACGTGATAAAGGCGCGCAAAACGGTTGTATCATCGCTGGTGATATTGACGAGCAAAAGGCACTTGAAGCTGCACAAGCTTTCCCGGGCCTAAAAGGTATGGATTTAGCCAAAGTTGTGTGTACAAAAGAGCAGTACACATGGAACGAG
Organism: Pseudoalteromonas sp. SS15; assembly: GCF_049257195.1. Taxonomy (NCBI): domain Bacteria; kingdom Pseudomonadati; phylum Pseudomonadota; class Gammaproteobacteria; order Alteromonadales; family Pseudoalteromonadaceae; genus Pseudoalteromonas; species Pseudoalteromonas sp. SS15. Next base: position 37,669 of record NZ_JBMMUD010000002.1, on the reverse strand, counting down.
ACAAGCTGGACGCTTGGCGAGGGCTTTAAAACACTTGCTGATGAAGATGCAAAATTCCACGTTGTTGCTTATGACTTCGGTGTGAAGAAAAACATCCTTCGTATGCTAGTAGACCGTGGTTGTAAACTAACAGTTGTTCCTGCAGAAACCTCCGCTGCAGACGTGTTAGCACTAAACCCAGATGGTATCTTCCTTTCAAATGGCCCTGGTGACCCAGCGCCGTGTACTTACGCAATCGAAGCAATCAAAACTTTCCTTGAAACAGACACGCCAATTTTTGGTATCTGTTTAGGTCACCAGCTTTTAGCACTAGCTTCAGGCGCGCAAACGGTGAAAATGAAGTTTGGTCACCACGGTGGTAACCACCCGGTTAAAGACCTAGACCGTAATGTTGTTATGATCACTGCACAAAACCACGGTTTCGCAGCTGATGAAGCAAGCCTACCAGAAAACTTACGTGCGACGCACGTATCGTTATTCGATGGCACATTACAAGGTATTCACCGTACTGATAAGCCAGCATTTAGCTTCCAAGGTCACCCAGAAGCGAGCCCAGGTCCTCACGACGCTGCGCCACTGTTCGACCATTTCATTGAACTAATGCAAGCACGTAAAGCGTAATTAGAGCGGAGTAACCATGCCAAAACGTACCGACATACAAAGTATTCTAATTTTAGGTGCAGGCCCGATCGTTATCGGTCAGGCGTGTGAGTTTGACTACTCAGGCGCGCAAGCTTGTAAAGCACTTAGAGAAGAGGGTTACCGAGTTATCCTAGTAAACTCAAACCCTGCAACTATCATGACTGACCCAGAAATGGCTGATGCGACTTATATCGAGCCAATTCACTGGGAAGTTGTTGAACGTATCATTGAAAAAGAAAAGCCAGATGCTGTACTACCTACTATGGGTGGTCAGACTGCGCTTAACTGTGCACTTGACCTAGACAAGCACGGCGTACTTGCAAAGCACGGCGTTGAGCTAATCGGTGCAACAGCAGATGCAATCGACAAAGCAGAAAACCGTGAGCGCTTTGATGCAGCGATGAAGGCCATTGGCCTTGAGTGTCCTCGCGCAGAAATCGCACACACAATGGATGAAGCACGTGACACGTTAACGCGTATCGGCTTCCCATGTATTATTCGTCCTTCTTTCACTATGGGTGGTACCGGTGGTGGTGTTGCTTACAACATGGAAGAGTTCGAAGAGATCTGTACTCGTGGTCTTGACCTTTCACCTACAAGCGAGCTTCTTATCGATGAAAGCTTACTAGGTTGGAAAGAGTACGAGATGGAAGTTGTTCGTGACAAAAACGACAACTGTATCATCGTATGTTCTATTGAGAACTTCGACCCTATGGGTGTTCACACAGGTGACTCAATCACAGTAGCTCCAGCGCAAACGCTAACAGACAAAGAATACCAGCTAATGCGTAATGCATCGATGGCGGTTCTTCGTGAAATTGGTGTTGAAACAGGTGGTTCAAACGTACAGTTTGGTGTAAACCCAGCTGACGGCCGTATGGTTATCATTGAGATGAACCCGCGTGTATCTCGTTCATCTGCACTTGCTTCAAAAGCAACGGGTTTCCCAATTGCAAAAATCGCTGCAAAATTAGCAGTAGGTTACACGCTAGACGAGCTTCAAAACGACATCACAGGTGGCGCAACACCTGCATCGTTCGAGCCGTCAATTGACTACGTTGTAACTAAGATCCCTCGTTTCAACTTCGAAAAATTTGCAGGTTCTAACGACCGTCTAACGACTCAGATGAAGTCGGTAGGTGAAGTTATGGCAATCGGCCGTAACCAGCAAGAGTCACTTCAAAAAGCACTTCGTGGCTTAGAGGTTGGCGCAACCGGTTTTAACCCAGTTGTTGCATTAGATGACCCTAGCGCGAAAGAAAAAATCGTACGTGAACTTCGTGAGCCAGGTGCAGAGCGTATTTGGTATGTTGCTGATGCAATGCGTCACGGTATGAGCGTTGAAGATGTATTCGAACTGACTAAGATTGACCGTTGGTACTTAGTGCAAATCGAAGACATCATCAAAGACGAAGCGAAAATCGTTGAAGGCGGCATGGCTGGCCTGAACAAAGACTTCCTACGCCGCTTAAAGCGTAAAGGTTTTGCAGATGCACGCATCGCTGAACTACTAGGTGTTAGCGAGTCTGAAGTTCGTAAAAAGCGTCATACACTAGAAGTATTACCAGTATACAAGCGCGTAGATACGTGTGCGGCAGAATTTAGCTCAGATACTGCTTACATGTACTCATCATACGATGAAGAGTGTGAAGCAAACCCGTCTGACAAAGACAAGATCATGGTAATCGGTGGCGGCCCTAACCGTATCGGTCAAGGTATTGAATTCGATTACTGTTGTGTACACGCAGCCCTTGCAATGCGTGAAGATGGCTACGAGACTATCATGGTTAACTGTAACCCTGAGACTGTTTCAACTGACTACGACACATCAGACCGTTTATTCTTCGAGCCAATCACGCTAGAAGATGTACTTGAAATCGTTCGTGTTGAAAAGCCAAAAGGCGTTATCGTGCAGTACGGTGGTCAAACGCCACTTAAACTAGCGCGTGAACTTGAAGCGAACGGCGTGCCAATCATTGGTACTTCTCCAGATGCAATCGACCGTGCAGAAGACCGTGAGCGCTTCCAGCAAATGGTTGAGCGTCTAGACCTTCTTCAGCCTGAAAACGCAACGGTTACTTCTCTAGAAGAAGCGGTAGCAAAATCTGCTGAAATCGGCTTCCCACTGGTTGTACGCCCTTCATACGTACTAGGTGGTCGTGCGATGGAAATCGTATATGATGAAGACGATTTACGTCGTTACATGACAGAAGCGGTACAAGCGTCTAACGAAGCACCAGTACTACTTGACCGTTTCCTAGATGACGCAATTGAAATCGACGTAGATGCTATCTGTGACGGTGAGCAAGTGATCATCGGCGGTATCATGGAGCACATTGAGCAAGCAGGTGTTCACTCAGGTGACTCAGCATGTTCACTGCCAGCTTACTCATTAAGCCCTGAAATCCAAGATCGCATGCGTGACCAAGTAACACGTATGGCACTAGAGCTTGGCGTTGTGGGTCTAATGAATACACAGTTTGCTGTTAAAGATGGTGAAGTATACCTAATCGAGGTTAACCCTCGTGCAGCGCGTACTGTACCATTTGTATCTAAGGCAACGGGTGTTGCACTGGCTAAAGTAGCTGCGCGTTGTATGGCGGGTCAGTCACTTGCAAGCCAAGGCGTGACGAAAGAAATCATTCCTCCTTACTACAGCGTAAAAGAAGTGGTACTTCCATTTGCTAAATTCCCTGGCGTTGACCCAATGCGTGGTCCTGAAATGCGCTCAACAGGTGAAGTAATGGGTGTGGGTGACACATTCGCTGAAGCATTCGCTAAAGCACAGCTTGGTGCAGGTAACGTAATGCCACGTGGTGGTCGTGCGCTACTTTCAGTTCGTAACAGCGATAAGAAGCGTATTGTTGAGCTTGCTCGTACGATGCGTGAATTAGGCTTTGAACTAGACGCAACTGGCGGTACTGCGAAAGCATTAGAAGATGCAGGTATTGAAGCGCGTCGCGTAAACAAAGTATTTGAAGGTCGTCCTCATATTCTTGACCGTATCAAAAATGGTGAATACAGCTACATTGTAAACACCACTGAAGGTCGTCAAGCAATCGAAGATTCTAAAGTACTTCGTCGTGGTGCACTACAGGGCAAAGTGAACTACACAACAACGCTTAATGCTGCATTTGCTAACTGTAAAGCAAACTCTGCAGATGACCGTGCAACGGTTTCTTCAGTACAAGAGCTACACAAGCGTGTAAATTAATTGTCGAGGCATTGCCTAGTCTATGCATCGTGATATAGACTTAGTCAATTAATTGAAATATTAAAGCCCGGTTTTACCGGGCTTTTACTTCTGTACTTCTGGGAAAGAATGACAATGCAACAAACTCCGATGACAGTACGTGGTGAGCAACTACTACGTGAAGAGCTAAACGAATTAAAAACAGTTCGTCGTCCTAAGATCGTGGCTGACATTGCGGAAGCCCGTGAACACGGTGACTTAAAAGAAAACGCGGAATACCATGCTGCACGTGAAGAGCAGGGGTTCTGTGAAGGTCGTATTCAAGAAATTGAAGCAAAACTATCGACGGTACAAATCATTGACGTGACTAAGATGCAAAATAACGGCAAAGTTATTTTCGGCTCAACAGTGACAATCGTGAACTGTGATACAGACGAAGAAACAACGTATAAAATCGTTGGTGATGACGAAGCAGACATTAAGAGCAATCTAATCTCGTTTAATTCACCGATTGCGCGTGGCTTAATTGGTAAAGAATTAGATGATGCGGTAACAATTCAAACACCAAATGGTGCGGTTGAGTTTGAAATTATTGAAGTTGAGTATATCTAACTTTAATAACTTCTTGCTGTACATACTTTAAAAAAGCCAAGCATTAGCTTGGCTTTTTTATGCCTGTAATACCGTGTAATTGCAAAGTCTGCATGATAATTTAAAGTTATCTTATAAAAGAAAGGTTCAATCATTTTTAGGGATTAAAGCGGTCACTCATAGTGTTAAGAATTGCCTATTTAAGACTGTATGGATACAGAAGATAGAGCAATGTAGCAGTAATTGCTAAGAACAACGAAATAGCAAAATTGTACTTTGCTAAAGACTTTTTTTCTTTGCTATGTATTGCTTACTTATTTAAAACAATTGGTACAGCAAGGAGCGTTAATTATGGTTGCAAATACTCATCTTCAATTTTCATTGCAGCATCAATTCTTTGATGCGTTGTTAGACAAAGTATCTAGTTTGATTTCATTCGAATCCCTTACTCATTCTCACCAGCATAAATTTATTAATCAACACCAAGAAAAAAATGGCTGGGGTGCTAGGGTGCTTCATGGTGGGAAGTTTTATAAAACATTGAACAGTGCTGGAGCGTCGTATGAGGCGCTATTGATAAACGAACAAACTGAACATTGGTTTGCTTCGCTGGAAGAAATACAGTCTTACTTAAATAAGCATAATATGAATGCCACTTTTATTGAATTGACACCAAACCAAACAGTGATCCCTAGTTTTCAAAAAAAGAACATGAACTTAGTGACAGCTTCATTGTTACTGCAATGGTTTAACTTTGGTCCATTTGGTTTTCATATTGAATGGCTTAAAGAAATGCCGAACTATAATGGCAGTTATATTACTAGGGCATTACTTTATCTAGATAAAAGTTTATCTGAAAAAGAATGGTTACTTGGTTATGGACTACATTCGAACATAATGCCTATTTCAGGCAATCAGCCATCGATAAATCAAATCATGAACAGCTTAGACATATGCCGACCAATTTGTATTTTGGACGCACATTTACCGATAGCTTATATTAATGACATCACAGCTGATCTGGTTTTTAATGGGTTAAAAAAGAGAGGGGATCAACTCTATACAGATTTTGCTGCGTTTAAGAATCAATTGGATGAACAAGGTGGATTGTTTGATAAGCAATTGCTGTGGCTGATTGATGTTCTTCCAGATGAGCAGTTACTTCAGCAAGTATCTCATTTGCTGGCAACCATAGATGATACTTTGCGTAAAAGTGAAGAAGCTGGGTTCAGTTCGGTATTGGTGAATGACACACACATATTCTCTAGAACGATTATTGATTATTACCAAGACGACTCATTGCCTGTAAAAATAGTGCATGTTGAACCGGCAATTCATAATGAGAACTATAAGACTAAAATGGCCCCAGAGTACCCAATTGAGCCTTTATCTCCGTTTAGAGAACTTTTCTCGCTGATGAAGGCCCAAGAATGGAATAAAGAACAACGGGTAAGTATGAAAGCTTTTTGCACTGAGACTTCAGGGAGTGGGGGGGATTTTCAAAGCTACGTTATTTTGAATGAGGATCCACTTGATGCCTATAAAGAGGACTTACTATCAATTCAAGTACTCGGCAGGACAGATACAATAAAAGGGGGTCAGTTGACCCCATAAGGCGAATTGCAGTTACCAGCTACCAGTATTTTCCATATCGACCCAGGGTTGCTGAGGAGGTAGAGAGTCGCCTTTTTGTAATAGCTCGATAGAAATACCATCGGGTGATTTAACAAATGCCATATGGCCGCAACGAGGTGGACGATTTATGGTGACGCCTGCATCCATGAGTTTTTGACAAAGGTCATAAATATTCTCAACTGCAAATGCTAAATGCCCGAAATTCCTGCCGCCTGTGTATTCTTCGGTATCCCAATTATAAGTTAGCTCAATCGTTGGGCTAAAAGTTTGCTTAGCCGTTTCAAGCTGGCCAGGTGCCGCTAAATAAACTAACGTAAACCTGCCAGCCTCACTGTCATAACGTTTCACTTCATGAAGACCTAATAGACCACAGTAGAATGCGAGTGATGCGTCTAAGTCTTTAACGCGCACCATAGTATGTAAAAATTCCATCATTGCTCCTAATCAACTTTGTGACAGACCTCATTAAACGAATAAAGTCTCAGGTTGGTTTGAAAATTCAGTTAAATGTTCTAACTTAAATAAAATACGCGTAGCTTAACGGACTATACTTATCTAGGGTAGCCCAGATGAGTATGCAAGGGACATAAATGGCCAAATTAACCATTACCAGTGATAACAATGTCATAGATAGTATGACTGACATTGTTGCATGCTTAAATACCAGTGACTCAATTCAAAGATTCCTACTCGACATCCATTGTATTTTACAAAAAGTGACTTACGCCGATAATTTCTATGTGGTGCTATTCAAAAATAATGGTGAGCTGTCTTTTCCGTACTTTCATGATGTCAAAGATGATATTCGTGCTGAGGACTTAGAAGATATTAAGTTTGAACAAATCAAAAAGACACTTACAGCCTATGCATTAGAGCAAAAGACAATCTGTAACTTTACTGATGTAGAAATACAGCAGTTAATTGATGCTGGCACATTACAAGTGTTAGGCACAATTCCTCAACAGTGGCTTTGCTTTCCTCTGAAAAATAGAAATCACTTTCTCGGCGCCTTCATTATTCAATCCTACCGCCGTAATGATGAATACTCTGGCGTTATTGTTGATGTACTCTATACGATTAGTCATGTTATTTCTTCTGCGCTAGATGCATTTAATAACCAACAAGCGTTGCTTGAAGCTAACCAAACTTTGCAAGATTACCAAGCCGAATTAGAAAAGCATGTTGCAGCTAGAACACAAGAGTTACAGCAAAGCTTAGAAGACTTACAGCATGAGGTTGAGAAAAGTGAAAAGCTGCAATCACAACTAGAATATGAATCTCTGCATGACAACCTCACAAACTTGGCGAATCGGAAGTATCTATTCAAAGAGCTGTCACGATTAGCCTCAAAATCTGAACGAAACAAAATTGAAGTATATGTGTTGTACCTGGATTTAGACGACTTTAAACCGATAAACGATGAGTTTGGTCATAAAAGTGGTGACTTGGTTTTAAGAACAGTTGCACAAAGACTGACCAGTGAAGTGAGAGGGTATGACTTGGTTGCCAGAATTGGTGGTGATGAGTTTGTGGTTTTGCTGATGGAGCCGTTACACTTTGGCGTACTCGATCAACTTTGTCAGCGATTGTTACGCAGTATTCAACAGCCGATACAATTAGAGTCTGAACAAGTCGTTAATTGTGGCTGTAGTATTGGTGTAGCAGGAAATTATACTCAGCAATTTACTGCTGAAAATTTACTTCATCAAGCTGATCAGTCTTTGTATGCAGCTAAAAACAAAGGCAAAAACCAAGTTCACTTTGCTATGAGTCATGAGCAATAGGTTTAACTTGCTTTATCTTTTAGTTGCTTTAGGATCAAACTCAAACGTTTTTTAAATATCTTGATATGATCTTAAGACTGTTACTTCTATGTTGTTTACTCTCTCCAAGCCTAGTTAAGGCGATAGAGGTTTTAGACCTTTATGAGAGTACGCTCTATATCGATGATAAAACGCGCGCCAGTCGCGTTGATGCCAGTAAAGCGGCGCTTACCAATGTGATTAAAAAGCTCACAGGTAAGTCAGAAGTAGATTCTCATCCTTTAATTCGCCAAGCGATGCGCTCAATTTCTGACTATATGTTGAAGTATGAGTATCTAGAAACGCGTGATGGTGAACTACAGATCAAAGTAAAATTCGAAGCGCAAAAAGTCGAAGAGTTGGTGCAAGATGCAAATTTACCTTTATGGGGTAATAGGCGACCAAAGATAGCCATTTGGCTTGCGATTGAAGATGGTTTTCGCAGAGACTTCGTCACCCAAGAAAGCTACCCTCAGTTAGAACGTCTCATTTATGATACGGCCCAAGATTGGGGCGTACCAGTGGTTGTGCCACTAATGGATTTAGAAGATAGAAGCAAAGTCGGTATAGCTGAAGTGTGGGGCAATTTTTCAGAACCAGTTGAAATTGCGTCGATGCGTTATCAAGCCGAGCGCGTGATCACAGCAAGAATGTTCAAACCAGAAGCCAGTGATTTCTGGCAACTTGAGTGGCGCTATACCGATGCTGAATTATTTGAATCGAATCAATTGGTAGGCGACAAGCAGCAGGTACTGATTCAAATGGTTAATAATTTTTCTGATGCTTTGGTTAAGCAGTTTGCTATTGATCCAAATAAAACTTATGCATCAGCTAGCTCAGTACTGACAGTCGATAAACTCTCTGACTTTGTGACCATAGAGCAGGCGAGAAGGCAGCTTATTAGTATCAGTACCGTTGTTGAAGTGGACGTCATCGAACGTACTAATGATGCGGTAAAGTTTTTAGTTGAACACACTTCAGATGTCACAGACTTAGTTAAAGCGATTAAACTTGAACAAAGCTTTACACCGTTTGTAGACCCAAGAGCTTTTTATCAACTTGAAGATAGCCATAACCTCAAGTATTCATGGGTAGGCGAATAATGCAGTTAGAGCCAATGCAAATGGCTTTGCCGGTGACTTTACCTGATGATGAAACATTCAGTGCCTATTTTGGTGGGGAAGAATCACTTGAGGTAAATCACCTAAAGGCGACATTAGAAAATCGCAATGAAGATTTTCAGTTCACTTATCTATGTGGCTTAGCTGACTCGGGAAAGTCTCACCTACTTTATGCCACCTGTATTGCGGCACAAGAGTTAGGCTTATCAACCATGTTATTAAGCCTTCGCGAAGTGATTAGTTTTGGTCCAGAAGTACTCGATGGTTTAGAGTCTTTGGATGTACTGTGTATAGATGACGTGCATTTAGTAGCTGGTGTTGATGTGTGGGAAAAAGCGCTATTTAACTTTTTCAATCGTTTTAATGAAAAAGGTAAGTGTTTAGTGGTCACGGCAGATTTACTGCCTGATATGCTACATATCAATTTGCCTGATTTAGAGTCTCGTCTAAAGTGGGGCACAACTTTCCAAATTCGCTCTATGAGTGATGATGATAAAGCAGAAGCTTTAGTTAAACGCGCTAACATGCGCGGTCTTGAGTTAACCGACGAATGTGCGCGTTTTTTACTGACTAGATTAAGCCGTGATATGCGCGCTTTACTCGATATTTTGGACAGACTCGATCATGCATCCATGGCTGCACAAAGAAAACTCACAATTCCTTTCATAAAAGCCACTTTAAAACTGTAGAAGGGCTAGAATCCAGCCCTTGCTTTCAGTTATCATTGTCGATTAATAAACAGCAAATTACCTCAATAAAGATCAGGTAGAAAATGAACTTAGAGAATATCTTAGCCGAAGCGCTTGAAGCCGTTTCGAGCGCGAGCGAAATTGCGCATCTTGAAGATGTACGCGTAAAATACCTTGGTAAAAAAGGTGAGATCACAGGTCTTTTAAAGACTTTAGGTAAATTGGCACCAGAAGAGCGTAAAGACGCCGGTGCAGTGATCAACAAAGCTAAAACGCAAGTACAAGACGCAATCAACGAAAAGAGAGAAGCACTGGTTGCTGCTGAGCTTGAGAAGAAACTAGCCGCAGAAACAATTGATGTGACTTTACCAGGTCGTGTAATGCCGACAGGTGGCATTCACCCAGTAACTCGTACAATTGAAAGAATTGAAACTTTCTTTGGTGAGTTAGGTTTTGCTGTTAAATCTGGTCCTGAAGTTGAAGACGACTTCCACAACTTTGATGCACTGAATATTCCTGAGCATCATCCAGCACGAGCTGATCACGATACTTTCTACTTTAACCCTAAGTTGGTTTTACGTACGCAAACAAGTGGTGTACAGATCCGAACTATGGAAACTGAACAACCGCCACTACGTATTATCTCTCCAGGCCGTGTTTATCGTAACGACTACGACCAAACACACACGCCAATGTTCCACCAAGTTGAAGGCCTAATGGTTGATACTGACGTGAGCTTTACTGAACTGAAAGGTATTTTGCACGACTTCTTACGTAACTTCTTTGAAGAAGATATGGAAATCCGTTTCCGCCCATCTTACTTCCCGTTTACAGAGCCTTCAGCTGAAGTAGACGTAAAAGGTAAAAACGGTAAATGGTTAGAAGTATTAGGTTGCGGCATGGTGCATCCAAACGTACTTAAGTCTGTTGGCATTGACCCAGAAAAATACACTGGCTTTGCATTCGGCATGGGCGTTGAGCGTTTAACTATGCTTCGCTACGGTGTGAACGACTTACGTGCGTTCTTCGAAAATGACATGAAATTCCTTAACCAATTCAGATAAGAGCGAAAAGAAATATGAAATTTAGTGAAAAGTGGTTACGTGAGTGGGTAAATCCAGCTATCGATACCGAGGCTCTTTCTGAACAACTTTCAATGGCTGGCCTTGAAGTTGATGGTGTAGACGCTGTTGCTGGTGACTTCAGTGGCGTTATAATTGGTGAAGTGGTTGAGTGTGGTCAACACCCAGATGCTGACAAATTACGCGTAACAAAAATCAATGTAGGTGAAGATGAGCTGCTAGACATCGTGTGTGGTGCAGCAAACTGTCGCCAAGGTCTAAAAGTTGCAGTTGCTAAAGTTGGTGCGGTATTACCGGGCGACTTCAAAATTAAAAAAGCAAAGCTTCGTGGTCAACCTTCTCACGGCATGTTATGTGCGTTTGAAGAGCTAGGCATGGCTGAAAGCTCTGACGGTATTTTAGAACTGCCAGCAGATGCACCAATTGGTCAATGTATTCGTGAATACTTTAACCTTGATGACGTGACAATCGATGTTGACCTAACAGCGAACCGCAGTGACTGTTTAGGCATTAAAGGTCTTGCTCGTGAAGTTGGTGTATTGAACAGTCAAGACGTGACTGAAGTTGCTATTGCAGCCGTTGAGCCAACAATTGAAGACACGATTAATATTGAGCTAGTGAACAGCCAAGCTTGTCCTCGTTACTTAGGTCGTATCATTAAGGGTATCAACCTTGAAGCGACAACACCGCTTTGGATGGTTGAAAAGCTTCGTCGTTCAGGCGTACGTTCAATCGACCCAGTTGTTGACGTGACAAACTATGTGTTACTAGAGCTTGGTCACCCAATGCATGCATTTGATTTAGCAGCTATTGAAGGTGGTATTAAGGTTCGTAACGCAAACGAAAATGAAGAGCTAGTGTTACTTGACGGTAATACTGCAAAACTTAACCCATCAACGTTACTTATCGCTGATGAAAATAAAGCGCTAGCAATGGCGGGTATTTTTGGTGGTGAAGGCTCAGGCGTTAAAGAAGGCACGCAAGACATCTTACTTGAAAGTGCATTCTTCGCACCACTGGCAATTGCTGGTCAAGCGCGTAGCTACGGCTTACACACAGATGCATCACACCGTTACGAGCGTGGTGTTGACCCTAAATTGCAACGCGATGCCATGGAACGCGCAACAGCATTACTTCTTGAGATTGTTGGCGGTGCAGCAGGTCCAGTAGTAGAAGCTGTATCTGAAGCAGATCTTCCAGCTGAAAAGTCAGTAACACTGCGTCGTGAGCGTTTAGACCGTGTTATCGGTTATCACATTGAAGATGCTAAGGTAACAGATATCCTAACTCGTTTAGGTTTAACGGTTGAATTTGCAAACGACACTTGGAGCGCACAAGTGCCAAGCTATCGTTTCGATATCAGCATCGAAGAAGACCTTATCGAAGAAGTGGCGCGTGTATTTGGTTATAACAATATTCCAAATGTAGCACCGACTGCAGCGCTTAAGATGACGACACACCAAGAAGCTAAGCTTCCGGTTGCTAAATTCAGAAATGAGCTTGTTGCACGTGGCTACCAAGAAGCAATTACGTATAGCTTCGTAGACCCTAAAGTACAGCAGCAGCTTCACCCACAAAGCGATGCATTAGTATTACCACACCCAATTTCGATTGAAATGTCGGCAATGCGTGTAAGCTTACTGACAGGTTTAATCAATACGGTTGTATATAACCAAAACCGTCAGCAATCACGTTTACGCTTCTTTGAGCACGGCTTAAAGTTCTTAAAAGATGAGACTGCAGAAAACGGTGTGAGCCAAATCGCGGTTCTTGGCGGTATTATTTACGGTAATACACATAACGAGCATTGGTCAATTGAGTCTAAGCCAGTTGATTTCTTTGACGCTAAAGGCGATGTAGAAGCGCTTATCGCTTTAACAAATGACGTAAGTCGTTTCTCGTTTAAAGCTGAAGCAAATGATGGCCTTCACCCAGGTCAATCAGCGTCGATTTACCTTGATGACAAGAAAGTTGGTTTTATTGGTGCTGTACACCCTCAGCTTCAAAAGTCTCTTGGTTTAAACAATGCGGCGTTTGTATTTGAAATTGAAGCAGATGCATTAGCCGCTCGTAAGCTACCAGAAGCGGTTAGCGTGTCAAAATTCCCATCAAATCGCAGAGATATTGCTATTTTAGTTGCGGATGACGTAAAAATAGGCGATATTTTAAATAGCATTGAGAAAGTTGGCGGAAATCAATTAGTTGACCTAAACTTATTCGATGTGTACAAGGGCAAAGGTATTGAGCCGGGCTTTAAGAGCCTAGCGATTGCTCTTACATTGCAAGCCGCTGATAAAACGCTCGAAGAGAATGATATCAATACGCTTGTAGAAAACGTGGTGGCAGAACTTGCCAACAAATTTAATGCATCGTTGAGGGACTAGATATGGCGCTTACTAAAGCAGACATAGCTGAACACCTATTTGAAAAATTGGGGATGAACAAAAAGGATGCCAAAGACATAGTTGAAGCGTTTTTTGAAGAAATCCGCTCAGCGCTGGAAAAAGGAGAGCAGGTAAAGCTTTCTGGTTTTGGCAACTTTGATCTAAGAGACAAGAAAGAGAGACCAGGACGTAATCCTAAAACTGGAGAAGATATTCCAATCTCTGCGCGTCGTGTTGTAACTTTTCGCCCTGGGCAGAAGTTGAAGACACGTGTAGAAGTGGGAACAAGCAAAGAATAGCTTATCTAGTCTCACCTGATTTATAAAGAAAACCCTAGCGTGAGCTGGGGTTTTTTATTTTGAAAAGCTAAAAGCTAAAAGCTAAAAGCTAAAAGCTATAAGTTAAAAGCTAAAAGCTAAAAGCTAAAAGCTAAAAGCTAGAACATAGAATAACTAACTGTAAGAGTTGAATGACTAGAACAGACCTAGAATTCCGGCATAAAAAACGCCTCATTAAGAGGCGTTTTCAGTATTGTTTGATAAATTAATCAATCAGGTCTTCAACACCAACGATTAACCAAGGTGCATCACCTTGAGTTTGGCGCTCTAAGTGCCAAATCTCATGAATTGGCTCTTCTTGATTATCACCAAGGTCACGGTATTTACCTTTAAACATAATGCTCACTTCCCAAACATGTGGGTGCGTGTCTGCACGAACAAGTTGTGCATCAACAAACATTACTTCAGTTGCAACACTGTCATGTTGTTCACGTTCAGCTTTAAATTCTTCAACTAATGCTGGGCTTAGGTACTCAGCCATTTTGTTGTAGTCTTTGTCATTCCACGCTTGTTGTACTGTGTGGTAGTGGTCACGAGCGCCTTGTAAGAAGCCGTTAACATCAAAATCTTTAGGCAGGTTAAATGGCACATCATTTTGCTGTCCGAAACCACCTGAAGACTGAAGAGGCTGCTGCGATTGGAATTGCTGTGGCTGCTGTTGGAATTGTTGCTGCTGACCAAACTGAGGGCCACCTGCCATTTGTGGCTGCTGGCGCTTTGCCATCATGCCTTTGATCAGCTTGAAAATAACAAATGCGGCAATCGCCAGTAGGATCATTTCTAAGAACTGGAAGCCTTCAAAATCATCACCCATCATGGCTGCAATTAAACCACCTGCTAATAAACCACCAAGTACACCGGCCATAATGCCTTTTTTACTTGATTTACCAGCTGTTTTTGCAGGAAGGCTTTTTGTGTCAACTTGTTGTTTTTGCTGAGTAGTTGAAGTGCTGTGCGTTTTTCCTGATTTCTTTTTACCGAACTTTTTACGTGCTTCAGCATCGAAGCTAGTTGCGAATAAAAGTGATATCAGTGAAAAAATAACGAGAAAGTTTTTCATACTATTCCTATTAAACTGAAATTTTGGTTAGTTTAAATAATGAATAGTGAAAGTTAAATAAAATTTTATAAAAAAGTGTCAAGTGACAGTTTTTATCGAACTAAATGTCAACAAATATGGAATTCAGTAACACTCAGTGATCCCCATATCGACGATCCGATCTGTTTCACCACTGTTGTTGAATTGATATAGACTTTTATTGATGTCGCCCAGCAATGTTCGCCAGCGAGAAGATTGCTTGCTCAATGCAAAATAGAGGTTATTGTACTGAAGCGAATGGGTTTCTCGCTCTATATTACGTAATAGAGTCGCTTTTTCAGGTCGTGGCAGTTCAGAGTAACTGACGGTGAATTTAAGTACTTTGGGGTCGCCAATGATTAGGTCGACACGTTTACCGACCAATAACTTAACCAGTTGCAGGTCGTCTACTGCTTCAATAATGGTAAATTCGTTGTTGTCCATCATAGCATCAAATTCAGGGGTGTTTTGATACCCTCTGACAACCCCAATTTTTTGCCCTTTAAGTGACAGTAAGTTGCCGTTAAACCTGTCAAGGTCGCCTTTGCGTTTTAAAAAGCCAATCTCCCCGCCGGGGAAGGGGTTTGAAAGCGCGAGGAGTTCTCGCCTAGTTTTGCCCTCAACAGTGTCTGAAGGGGCTGAGTCTTCAATGTAGTACTCTGGCATGAGAATATCAGCTTTGCCGAGCTCAGCAGCTCTTACTGCCCTCGCCCAAGGTAAAAACTCGATATAAACACTGTAACCTCTCTCAACAAGTAAAGCGACGGTGAATTGAAACACCCAGCCTTTATTACATAGTTGGTTACCAATATAAGGCGGCCAATCAAGTGTTACGATGTGAACAGGTTCTGAGTCATTAGCATTAAACAGTAAACCATTTTTGTATTCTTTACCTTGAACAACTTGATACATCGAATTTTTGAAATAACCAACATTCATGCTGGCAACAGCATTGGCGCTAAAAAAGAGAAGTATAAAAATAAATAGTCGCATGAAGGCGTTAGTTTGATAAAAACTTAATTCTAAGTTTAGGAAGCTCAGGTGAAAACGCAAAGGCAAAAACGAAGAAAGCCGACAATAGTCGGCTTTCTTATGTGTCAAAAAGTCAGTAATTGAATTACTGAACTAATTCTTGATCGCTGAACTTGTCTGCAAATAGAGGGCTTGATAGGTAACGCTCTGTTGCACTTGGTAAAATAACAACAATGTTCTTATCGGCGTTCTCAGGCTTCTCAGCAAGACGTTTAGCTGCAACAACAGCAGCACCTGAAGAAATACCCACTAGGATACCTTCGTCACGCATTAGTTGGTGTGCCATTTCAATTGCATCTTCATTTGAAACTAGCTCAGTACCGTCAATAAGTTCTAAGTCAAGGTTACCTGGAATGAAGCCAGCACCAATACCTTGAATTTTGTGAGGACCAGGCTTAACTTCTTCACCTGCAAGTGTTTGCGTGATAACTGGAGAATCAACAGGTTCAACCGCGATAGCTTTTACATCAAGACCTTTCTCTTGCTTAAGGTAACGTGTAGTACCAGAGATAGTACCGCCTGTACCAACACCCGCTACGAAGAAGTCAACTTTACCTTCCATCGCTTCAAAAATTTCAGGACCCGTTGTTTCGAAGTGAATTTTCGGGTTAGCAGGGTTCTCGAATTGCTGAAGTAATACGTACTTTTCTGGATCGCTCGCTAGGATCTCATTCGCTTTTTCAATCGCGCCTTTCATGCCTTTAGCACCTTCAGTCAGAACTAAGTTAGCACCTAATGCTTTAAGTAGCTTACGACGCTCAAGGCTCATTGTGTTTGGCATAGTTAGCGTTAGTTTATAACCACGAGATGCAGCAACAAACGCAAGTGCGATACCTGTGTTACCAGATGTTGGCTCGATGATTTCTTTGCCTTCAGTCAAAGTGCCTGCTTTTTCAGCTTCCCAGATCATTGAAGCGCCAATACGACACTTAACACTGAAGCTTGGGTTACGTGCTTCAACTTTAGCGAAAACGTTACCACCCGTTACACGGTTTAATTTAACAATCGGAGTATTGCCAATAGTTAGGCTATTATCTGCAAAGATTTTAGACATTGTGTTCTCTTTCATGATCTAGATTTAATTAGTGTTCACTTTACTGAGGTCGGACAAAAACAGAAGGAAAGATTGGCTATAAGATATATCAAATATGCTTATAGCCGAAAAGTATAAAAAGTTTGTTTTATATGCTTTACATTACATTAACCAAGCATAGCTAAACTTCATAAAGAAAGTCTTTGAATCCTTTGTTATTTCTTCTAATTCATCGTCTTGATACCCGCTATCAGAGAAGCCAGCGAAGAACACCGTTTTTGGGTTTAATTTATAAGAATAAAGCAGTTGGGTGCTCAAACCTTTATAAGTGGCATCAACCGAGTCAATGTAATTACTTGGGTTGCGTTCAATGTCTGTTCTAATCACAGCCAGTCTTAAATAGCTATTTAAATTAAACTGATAGGTCATTCGTACATCAGTCAAATTGGCAGTGAATACATCAGCGCCATCAGCTTCTAATGTTTGATAAGTATGTCTGAATCGCAGTTCAAAGTGCTTGCCTAAATTCAGATTAATGACAGGACGTACCCTGAATTGTTCACCTAAACGGTTGTTAGCAAGGTCAACTTTATTGCCATTGCTAATATTAAGACTGGTAAACACACCAGATACCGGCTTCATTTCCATGTAGGTCCACAGGTTGTTTTCGGTAAACAAGTCTGTGTTTCCGTCAATGGCAAGACTGGCTTCGTTATGGCGAAGACCGGTGCGTTTTCTGTGTTCTACACCTGTATTAATATGACTTTGCAGTGGGCCATTGATAGAGAAGTTAGTTTGTACTTCCTTCTCTAACAACTCGTCTTTGTCGTTATGCGTAATGTCCCAATCCGTGTACCAATTAGCACGGTTCCACCAAGTGTTCTCATCGCCATACCAACGATACTCGTAACCGGCTAAAAACTTATTGAAGTCGATTTGGGACATAAAGCCTAAATCAGAACGAAGGCCTTTATCGCGGTTTTGGTAGCTGGTAAAAGCACGCCAATGTTTTTCGTTATGTTCATAATTTAATAAGTAACCTAGACCTTTAGTATCTTCTTTATTAAGCACTCGTAATGTACTTTCATTTAAATCACAGTCTGAATTGATTTCACACTCTGGCTGAGATGGCTTTTGACAGTCACCTTGTTCACCATTACAGAGTTCATCAACAAAAGCTTGTGTATAGTCGGTATCAGAAAGCAACACTTGTGCTTTAAAAATATCGTTATTGGTAAGCTTATATTTGCTGTCAAAGCTAACCACTTGGTTACTATAATCATCACTTTGCCTTGCCGTTGTCGTGGTACCGACAGATAACGCATTATTAAAGTCATAGCGGTATCTTAATGCTAAGTTCTCGCTTTTTTGGTCAAATGAAACAACGCGAGAGCCTAAGTTACCCGGGATCATCACATTTAGCTTTTCATCGTTAGCGATGAAGGCACCAACAGTATGACCTTGCTTATTACTGGTAAACTTCATGCCATAATCAGGTGCAGCAATGTTTCTAGTGTGAATAAGGTTTAAATGTGACGAGAAGTAGTCTGCATTATCTAAAAAGAAAGCCCGCTTCTCAGGGAAGAATAAACTAAAGCTATTATTAACACTTAACTGGCCTGTATCAGCTTCTACTTGAGAAAAATCAGGATTTAGAGTCGCGTTAAGTGTCATATCAGGGGTGATAGCCCACTTTACATCTAAGCTTGGCTCGACATTATCGTCATCAATCCATTCTCCAGCTTCATTACCATCAATATCACGTGTTTGTTGTTTTCCGGCAACCAGAGAGGGAATAAGTGCAAAATTGTTGCCTTGTTTGGCTTGCTCAAAGCCTGTGTATTCAGGCATTTGGCAGATCCAACAGTTATTGGCATGTTCAATTTGCATACTCGAAATACGAAGACGTTGGTCTCGTGGGTAGAACCTTAAAAACTCCATCGCCATGGTTTTTGTATCTATGCTGTCATCAAAGTTCAAAACCCTTAAAGGAATTTCAACCTCCACGTAATAGCCATCTTCATGGATGGTGCCAGCGCTATCCCAAATGCCATTCCAAGAGCTGTTTTCGCTTTTCGTTAGTTCATTTTCGATAGAGTCTTGTTGTACACCGAGCGGGTTAATAAATAATTGATAAGCACTCAAACTATTGTTGAAGGAATCAATTTTGATACCAACTAGATCATCGTTCCATGCACTATCACGGTCTCGATAGAAGGCGCGGATAAGTTCAGGGTTTGGGTCTTTTGCATCGAAAGCAATGAATAGGGATGTACCATTTTCAAATACATAAGCCGTTGTTTCAATTGGACTCGCAATGTTTTCTTGCGGCCATGTAACATTATTAATGGTTATTTTTTTAGCTTGTTGCCAAACAGCTTCGTTAAGTTTGCCATCTATTTCAGCCGTAGCGTTGATAAAAGGCAGTGATTCAGAGGCAATTGATTGACCAGAAGCAGCGAGTAATGCAGCACTGAAAATAGACAGAGAAGTTTTTAACATTATTGCGGTAATTTGTAACACCAGAAATTAGCATAAATTAAATAGCACTCGAGGTTTGTTAACAATGCATAATCGTTAGAGGCACCTTTTTTTAAGTTAAGTGTCTCGGCGTGTACCCTATATGGTGATTCTGATGAAGAATAACGAATTTATAACAAATCCTCTGTAAAACATGTTAAAACGGCGCATCGTTTTTATCAGGGATAATTTATGTCGTTAATTTTGAAGTTACTTGCCGGTATCGCCGCAGGTATTGTGGTGGGCTCATATCTACCTTTACCGCTAGTAGAGCTACTTTACACATTTAAAGTGATTGTCGGTCAATTAATTAGTTTTACCATTCCTTTAATTATCTTGTTTTTTATTGCCTCAGGTATCGCAGGTTTACCTAAAGGTGCAGGACATCTTTTAGGTAAAACAGTCGGCTTTGCTTATGGCTCAACTATTTTAGCGGGCACCTTAGCCTTCTTGTTAGTAAACGCATTTGTGCCATTTTTCGAAGGCACAACGACTTACCAAGCCGTTCAGGCAACTGAATTAAAAAGCTTCATTAATATTGAAATCCCCCCTTTGATGGGCGTAATGACTGCACTAGCAGCTGCATTCATATTTGGTATTGGTATTAGTCAACTGGCATTGAAAGACTTACAGAATGTGGTTGATCAAGGCCGTGATGTCATTGATGCTCTGCTAGCTAAAGTGATTATTCCAGCGCTTCCTTTTTATATTGCGGGTGTATTTGCTGAAATGGCGGTTGCAGGCACAGTGGCTGATACTTTAAGCACGTTTGGTATCGTTTTAGTTGCAGCGGTAGTAATGCATTGGTTGTGGTTATCTGTTTTATTCATTGGTTCGGGTATTTTGTTAAAGCGTAGCCCAATTGAATTAGTCAAAAACATGTTACCGGCTTATTTTACTGCGATTGGTACTATGTCGAGTGCGGCAACTATTCCTGTATCTTTGCGAGCGAGTAAAGCCAATGGTGTAAAAGATGAAGTTGCTAACTTCTCTGTGCCTTTATGTGCAACTATTCACCTTTCTGGCTCAACGATTACGATCGTGACTTGTGCGATGGCGGTGATGTTACTATCACCAGAGATGTCAATGCCAAGCATTACAAGTATTTTGCCATTTATCTTTATGTTAGGTGTGGTGATGATCGCAGCGCCTGGTGCACCGGGCGGCGCGGTAATGTCGGCTCTGGGTTTACTGACTTCAATGCTTGGTTTCTCAGAGGGAGCAGTTGCACTTATGATTGCACTCTACCTTGCTCAAGATAGCTTTGGTACGGCTTGTAATGTCACCGGCGATGGTGTGATTGCCTTATGGGTAAATAAGTTCTCAGAGCAGAGTAAATAATCTAACAATTATTTGTTTTGGACACCAAAAGGTCAGGAGTCACATTCTGGCCTTTTTTGGTTCTTTAGTATGGTTTTTTAACTAATACAAAAGTTTAATCGTTATTTTTTACATAATTATGTGTTAACCTCGAATTGCTATTTTTAGTGATTGCGATTACCAAATTTTCTGTGAGGGTGTGCCATTGATTAATGTGTTATTAGTTGATGATCATGAGTTAGTTAGAACCGGCATCAAGCGAATTCTCGATGATGTTCGTGGCTTTAAAGTCATCGGCGAAGCTAAAACGGGTGAAGAGGCAGTTAAATTCTGTCGTGACAATAACCCTGATATTGTATTAATGGACATGAATATGCCGGGGATTGGCGGTCTTGAGGCGACGAAAAAGATTTGTCGATACAACCCTGATATTAAGGTAATTGTATTAACGGTTCATTGTGAAGATCCGTTCCCAAGCAAAGTGATGCAAGTGGGTGCACAGGGCTACTTGACCAAAGGAACGGGCTCTGATGAAATGATCAACGCGATACGTGCTGTAAATTCAGGACAACGATATATCGCGCCTGAAATTGCTCAACAAATTGCGCTTGCGCAGTTTAGTGGTCGTAATGATGAGAACCCATTTCAGTCTTTGTCTGAACGTGAACTGCAAATCATGCTGATGATCACCAAAGGTGAAAAAGCACAAGATATTGCAGACAGACTTAACTTAAGTTCGAAAACGGTGAACAGCTATCGTTATCGAATGTTTGAAAAATTAAATGTTGGCGGTGATGTAGAGCTGACACATTTGGCCATTCGCCATAAAATGATCGATATAGACACATCGAACTAATCATTTTTAATGGCAGTATTTGATTCAAAAGCCTTTTTAAAAACATTATCTACAGAGCCTGGTGTTTACCGTATGTACGATGCGCAGCATCAGGTTATTTATGTTGGTAAGGCGAAAAATTTAAAAAAACGTGTTTCGAGTTACTTTCGTAGTAACATTCCCGACGCTAAAACCCGAGTACTGGTAAGTAACATTGCCAATATAGAGGTAACGCTCACTAATACTGAAACCGAAGCACTGCTTCTCGAAAATAATCTCATTAAACAGTATCAACCTAGATACAACATTTTGTTAAGAGACGACAAGTCTTATCCTTATATTTTCTTAAGCGGGCATAAACACCCAAGGTTGGCTTTTCACCGAGGTAGTCGAAAACAAAAAGGGGATTATTTCGGACCATATCCTAGTAGCGCCGCGGTGTCTGAAAGTTTGCGCTTAATGCAAAAGATTTTCCCTGTTCGTCAATGTGAAGACGCTTATTATCGAGCACGCAGTCGTCCGTGTCTGCAATACCAATTAAAGCGTTGTTCTGCGCCTTGTGTGGGTAAAGTCTCTGATGGTGAATACAAAGAGCAGGTTGAGCTGGTAAAACAGTTCTTGTCAGGCAAATCACACCAAGTTATCGCGACCTTAGTTGAAAAGATGGAACAGGCCAGCATGGACTTGAACTTCGAGCTCGCCGCAAAAGTGCGAGATCAAATTGCGATTTTGAGACAAATGCAAGAGCAGCAATTTGTGGCCGGCAACCTTGGTGAAATAGATATTATTGGTTTCCAGCAGCAAAACGGCATTTGTGCCATTCACTTATTAATGGTGCGAGACCATAAAGTACTGGGGAGCAAGACCTACTTCCCTAAAGTGCCTAAAGACTCGCAACAAGACGAAATTGTCACGTCATTTATTGGTCAATACTATGTAGGCGCGGGTACACAACGTCAGATCCCAAAAGAAATCGTGTTGCCTTTTGAACTACAAGAGCAAAACGAACTCATTAATGCGCTATCTCAACTGGCAGATAAAAAAGTGGAGCTAAAGGCATCGGTGCGTTCTGAACGTGCACAATATCTCGCACTTGCAAATAAAAATGCATTAAACAGCATTGTTGTAAAACAAAACGCGCAAGATTCGATTACTAAACGCTATGCGTTATTAAAAGATGCATTACAACTGAGCGATATCAATCGCATGGAATGTTTCGATATCAGTCATACCATGGGTGAAAATACCATTGCTTCATGTGTGGTATTTGATGGTAGTGGACCAAATAATAAAGAATACCGTCGCTACAACGTCACGGGGATCACACCTGGTGATGATTATGCGGCAATGGCGTTTGCTTTGAATAAACGTTATGGCAAGTTAAAAGATGAAGAAAAAATTCCAGACGTTATCTTTATTGACGGTGGTAAAGGGCAGCTTAATAAAGCAGAAGCATTTTTTGAAGATTGGCTGCACAGCAAAATGCCATTATTAGTTGGTGTTGCGAAAGGCACAAGCCGAAAGCCTGGTCTTGAGACTTTACTCATAGATGGCGGCAGACGAACCGTGAATCTTGATTCTGACTCGCCTGCTTTACATTTAATTCAGCACATACGTGACGAATCACACCGTTTTGCCATAGCTGGACATAGAAACAAACGGCAAAAACAACGAACTCAATCTCTGTTAGAAGAAATAGAAGGAGTAGGGCAGAAACGCCGACAAGCCTTGTTAAAATACTTAGGTGGTATGCAAGGTGTAAAATCGGCTACTATAGCGCAGTTAAATCAAGTGCCTGGGATCAGCCAAGATATGGCTGAAAAGATATTTAATCATTTGCATGACAAAGCCTAATTGATCATGCAACACTATAAAAAAAGATACACAAAGTAGTTATGTGGAATATTCCTAATACCTTAACAACATTTAGATTGTTACTTATCCCTGTTTTTGCAGTGGTGTTTTATTTGCCTTACTCATGGGCTTTTTTTGCTGCCGCCTTTATTTTTTGGCTAGCATCGGTAACCGATATTCTTGATGGCTACTTGGCACGAAAACTCGATCAATCAACGCCTTTTGGTGCGTTTTTAGATCCTGTTGCAGATAAAGTTATGGTCAGTGTGGCTCTCGTTGTTTTAGCCACTCACTATCAAAACATCTTTATTACTTTGGCTTCGATTATCATTATAAGCCGCGAAATTGTAATATCTGCACTGAGAGAATGGATGGCCGAGCAAGGCAAGCGTGGCAATGTGGCAGTGAGTAATATGGGTAAGTTTAAAACTGCTGCACAAATGTTAGCCATTATTGGTTTGATTTGGCAATATGCGCCTTGGATGACCATGTTAAGTTATGTCCTTTTGGCAATTGCAACACTACTAACAGTGACCTCAATGCTGGCATATTTGAATGCGGCAAAGTCTGAATTGATTAAATCTTGATATTTTACGGCTATATAGGCAGCAGTTTAGATAAAAATTGAGCAAACGGTTAAAAACATTCATTTTTTATATTGACGCATTATTAAAGATCTGTAGAATGCGTCCGTGTTGAGAGGGCAGTATGCCTCAAAACGATAAAAGAAGTGAGTGAATAACTTACTTTGGAATGCGAGTATAGCTCAGCTGGTAGAGCGCGACCTTGCCAAGGTCGAGGTCACGAGTTCGAACCTCGTTACTCGCTCCAACTTTTATATGTTGGCGGAATGGCAGAGTGGCCATGCAGCGGATTGCAAATCCGTCTACCTCGGTTCGACTCCGGGTTCCGCCTCCATTTCTCAACACTCCACATGCGTAAGCAGCCCGATGCCCGGGTGGTGGAATTGGTAGACACAAGGGATTTAAAATCCCTCGTCAGTAATGACGTGCCGGTTCAAGTCCGGCCCCGGGCACCATTGATTTTAGAATCAATTTGATGTGAGTATAACTCAGCTGTTAAAAGTTAAAGGCTCAACCTTTATCTCTTTCAGTTGAATTAAAAAGCAACATGGAACGCGAGTATAGCTCAGCTGGTAGAGCGCGACCTTGCCAAGGTCGAGGTCACGAGTTCGAACCTCGTTACTCGCTCCAATTTGATTTTATCTGCAACGCAAAACCCGATGCCCGGGTGGTGGAATTGGTAGACACAAGGGATTTAAAATCCCTCGTCAGTAATGACGTGCCGGTTCAAGTCCGGCCCCGGGCACCATTGATTTTAGAATCAATTTGATGCGAGTATAGCTCAGCTGGTAGAGCGCGACCTTGCCAAGGTCGAGGTCACGAGTTCGAACCTCGTTACTCGCTCCAAATTGGTTTTAACGTTAAAGATTTATGGAATGCGAGTATAGCTCAGCTGGTAGAGCGCGACCTTGCCAAGGTCGAGGTCACGAGTTCGAACCTCGTTACTCGCTCCAACTTATCTTTGACATTAAAAATGTTAAAAAGAATGCGAGTATAACTCAGCTGATAAAAAGAAAGGCGCGACCTTGTTTTATCTAATCTGAATTAAAAAGCATCATGGAACGCGAGTATAGCTCAGCTGGTAGAGCGCGACCTTGCCAAGGTCGAGGTCACGAGTTCGAACCTCGTTACTCGCTCCAATTTAACATTTACTCTAAATAATGTAATGAGAGCATAGCTCAACTGATAAAGGTAAAAACGCGAACTCGTTATTATCTTAGTTTAGTTAAAAACATTATGTGACGCGAGTATAGCTCAGCTGGTAGAGCGCGACCTTGCCAAGGTCGAGGTCACGAGTTCGAACCTCGTTACTCGCTCCAATTTATTTGGAATATTTAGGCGGAATGGCAGAGTGGCCATGCAGCGGATTGCAAATCCGTCTACCTCGGTTCGACTCCGGGTTCCGCCTCCATTATCGAAAGATAACTCTCCACATGCGAAAGCAGCCCGATGCCCGGGTGGTGGAATTGGTAGACACAAGGGATTTAAAATCCCTCGTCAGTAATGACGTGCCGGTTCAAGTCCGGCCCCGGGCACCATTTATTTTCTAAACTTCTGTTGTTTAATCCTGATAATTTCTAATTTCTAATTTCTAATTTCTAATTTCTAATTTCTAATTTCTAATTTCTAATTTCTAATTTCTAATTTAATCTCTATCGCATTTTAGGCAATAAAAAAGGCGCTTAACGCACCTTTTAAATTTATTTAAAGTCATCAATTATTCAGCGTCAGCCATAATGCCCCAGCCATCGCCATAGCCTTCATGTGAATTGGCAATGCTTTCTAGGTATTGTTCAGTT
Source organism: Pseudoalteromonas sp. SS15 (assembly GCF_049257195.1). Taxonomy (NCBI): domain Bacteria; kingdom Pseudomonadati; phylum Pseudomonadota; class Gammaproteobacteria; order Alteromonadales; family Pseudoalteromonadaceae; genus Pseudoalteromonas; species Pseudoalteromonas sp. SS15. The sequence continues at coordinate 12,137 of NZ_JBMMUD010000002.1, read as the reverse complement.
TGGCTTAGAAGCTGATGATCTGGCACCATTTCAACCGTTGTTACAACTTCCCATACACCAGTGTCTTTACACTTTTGTAGTTCGGTCTTTGGCGCAAGCTCATCTTCAGAAATTGCTTTGGCAAAAGACTCAGCTTGATCTTTTTGTTCAAATAAAATGAAAAAGTCGACCATGTGCATTTGGTTTAAGTTAATGCCTTCAGCAGCCATTTCAGCTAATAATTGGCCGTTATCGTCATCAGGAAATTGCATAGTTTTACCCAGTATTTTTAACTGGGTGTATTGTCGGTGAAATTAGCAAAAATAAAAAGCTTTAAAGCGAGATTTATTGTTCATCTATTGTTGATTTGAAATATGCTACACTGGCGCTTCGGTATGGGAGGGAAGTATTTGAAACTGTTTGCGATTGTTGTTATTTGTTGGTGTTTAACTTTTTCTTTATCAACACAGGCTGAAACCCAATGGCAAGTTGAGGCCATTGAATTTGGCGAAATGCCAGATGAGCTGAGTAAAAATATCAATGGCACGTTGAAGCCGTTACTCAATCAACCTTTTACACAGTCGTTAGAAAGCAAATTACTTTCTCAGACCGAGCGAGCTTTACAGGCGCTTGGCTATTATCAAGCAAATATCACCTTATCTCGTGTAGAGCAAAGCAGTAGGCTCAAAATAGATGCAGAGGTTGGTGAGCCTATACGCTGGAAGTCGATCCAAATTGAAATAAAAGGCGAGGCCAATAAAGACTCATTTTTGCAAAAAGTGTTGTCTGGCATTCCTATTGAAGCCAATGACATAGTTAATCATGACAATTATGAGCAGACAAAAAGTGTGCTTGAATCAAGCCTGATCTCGAAAGGGTATTTTGATTTTAAATGGCTTAGTCATCGCCTAGAAATTCATAAACAAAAAAACTTTGCGGTAGCTAAACTAAAACTAGACTCGGGTAATCGTTATCGTTTTGGCAAAGTTGAAGTGAGTAGGCAAAGTTTGGCGAAAAAATATATTCAATCTCTCGCACCATTTGATGAAAACACCTTATACGATGAAACTTTACTGTCTGAATATAACCTAGCACTCAATAAAACCCCGTATTTCAGCGCCATTAAAGTGTATCCACAATTACAAAACCGCAAGAATAATCTAGTGCCTATTCGCATTGAGGTGGTCGATAAGCCTGCCAATACGTTCGAAGTGGGGGGCGGTTTTAGTACAGAGATAGGGGCAAAAGCGCGATTTAAGTGGTCAAAGCCTTGGATCACCGAAGACGGTCACTTTTTTGATGGCAATTTATTTGTTGCTGAAAAACAACAGCGTGTCACAGGCAGCTATAGTATTCCGGTGAGTAACCCAAACGATGACTTATGGCGAGTGACAACAGGTTATGCCCTTGAGGATGAACTGACAGAGGGCGTTGACAGTAAAATCTGGAACGTACAGTTACAACGCCAATGGTTAACGAGTAGTAATTGGGTACGCACTGCATTCATTAAAAGAGAACACGAAACAACAACTCAAGCTGGCGTAACCGATAAAACAGAGATGTTAATACCAGGTATTAGCTATGCCAAAAAGCAAGCGGTTGGCGGTGTTACGCCTTCGTGGGGGCAACAGACTTTGATCTCATTAGAGTTTGCCAGCGATGATTTAATCTCTTCTACGACTTTGTTTAAAGCACAGTGGGAACAAGCTTGGCTGAGAAAGTTTGCACTTAAGCATTGGTTTATTGCAAGGCTAGATGCGGGTGCCATTGTCACTGACGATATTAACGAAGTGCCATTTAACTTGCGATTTTTTGCTGGGGGCGATCAGAGTATTCGCGGTTTTGCCTATCAATCAGTCGCGCCTTTTGAAGAGGGCAAAATTGTCGGTGGTAAATACCTTGCAACGGCTTCGGTAGAATATAACTATCAATTTATGCCGAATTGGCGACTGGCTTTGTTTGTTGATTCGGGCACTGCAACCAATGACTTCTCTGAATCATGGGCCGTGGGTGCGGGTTTCGGTATTCGTTATATTACGCCTGTTGGGCCTGTTCGGTTAGATCACGCCTGGGGGCTTAGTAAAGAAAGTAAAAGCACACGTCTAAGTATTATTATTGGGCCGGAGATTTAATGCGCTTACACCCTATAACAAAAAGAATTCTAAATATTGGTTTAGGCACGCAGGTTTTTCTATTTTGCATAGTGTTTACCAGTGTTGGACATCAAAGCCTTCTATGGGTTTTGAATAAGTCGGTCGATGGCTTAAATATTAAACTCGAGCAAGGTCGTTTACTCGCAGGTGAAAGACTCGATGTCACTTGGCGCAGCGAGGGGCTTAATTTATCGCTGAGCAATTTTAGGCCGCAGCTCAATTGGTTTACCTGTGCAACTGTTTGCATCGAAATAACCGCTGACAGGGTCGATGTAAAACTTGCCAATGCGCCTACAGAAAAAGTCACTGAAGAAATCGCAGCCGAAAGCTTAGACGAAACAAAAATTGAGCAGGACGCAGAGTCAGAAGATGCGTTTACATTACCCGTGAATATCGCCATCGCTAAGTTAAATGTGGCTAATATCAAGTTTCAGCAAGGCGACTTAAAAGTTCAAATATCGGACATAAAATCATCAGCTCAATTATTCGACGCTGCAGCAAGGTTGCATGATACTTCAATAAAGCGCATTCATATTACTGATGAAAGAGAAAAAGAAACGCAAAGCCAAGCGCTTACTGAGTTGGCGGCCTTGCCTGCTATTGTTTTGCCAGAAGGTCTCGATGTTCGAGTATCACAACTGGCTCTGGGGTCTTTTGAGTACGAAACGCCAACTGGCTCGCAACACATTAAACACTTTAATGTCGCGGCAAACATTACCTCTCAACAACTTGAGTGGCAAAATCTATACTTAGAATATCAGCAGTTCGTTTTACGCAGTTTTGGTGAGCTGAAAGCCGAAGCTATCAAGCAGCCATTAGCGTCAATAAAATCAATTACTACGCTGACCACAGAAGAAGAACTCGTCAGGTTACATTTAAGTGGCAACTTTTCAGATTTAAATATTGATTTAAAGGCCGAAGGTCAACATCAGGCTGCCGTGTTAGGTAATCTAAATCTTAACCAAACAAACTGGCCGTTTGATGTATCGGCGCAGGTCAACAATCTTCCTTTTTCGTACAAAATTCGCGGACAAGACTACGATGCCTTGATGGAACAGGCTCGAGTTCAGCTCATAGGTAATGCCGATGATTATCAGTTGAAGCTTGATGTCATTGCCGAGCAAAAAGAGCTTACAGAGCTTAGTGCAAAAGTGTCGGGAAAAGGCAGTTTAACGGCAATTTCAGAGCTTGCTGGTCGTTTGAACGCGTCAGAAGGCAGCGCCAATTTGACCGGCAAGCTGGCGTGGGCCGAGGGCGTTGATGCGCAATTACGCTTAGTGATGGACGCGTTGCCGCTGTTTTTTATCGACCAGCAGTCAGTGTTAAACGGCTCAATGAGTGTGTTGGCTAAACAGCAAACTGAGGGGTGGCAAATTGATATCCCCGATGTTGATGTCGATGGCAAACTTACAGAGCTTCCTTTAGCACTCGATGCTAGTTTTAGACTGAACGAACAGCTGTTTGGTCAAGTCGATAAGCTAAACATGCAACTCGGCTCGAGCAATTTGCAGTTGTCGGGCTCACTGCAACAAGCGCTAGATTTATCTGGGCGCTTTGCTATTTCACATAATAACTTTTCACACAACAGCCGTTCACAAAATGCGAAAGCGTTACTGCCTTTTGATGTTGACGCGCAAGGCGAGTTGCAGATTAAAGGGGACCATAATCAACCTAAAATCAGCTTTAACTCAACGATTTCAAAGTTCGAAAATAACGACATTAGCCTCAAAGGGGGCAAGCTCGATACCAGCGTTGATTTGGCCAATAACTGGCAAACAGAGACTTTATTATCCATTGAGCAACTCGCAGTCCTAAAACATCAACTAAGTCATATCGAGTTGCGTTTCACGGGCAATCAAACTGCACATCGCGCTCAGTTATCAAGTCGCGGAGACGTAAAGGCAGAGCTAGATATTCTAGGTGGTATAAACGCACAAGCCTGGCAGGGCGAAATCGCATCAGGGCAAATTATTTATAAGCAACTTGAGACAAGTTTAAAGCATCATTCAAAGCTGAAATATGCCAGTGCGCAGCAATGGCAAACCGGTAAAATATGTGGTGAGTTAAATCAGTCACCTTGGTGTTTGCAAGCCGAGCAAAAAGGTAAGCAAGGGCAGTTTGATATGAACATCCAAGGCTTTGATTTAGCATCACTACAAACCTTTTTACCTGAACAGCTGAAACTAGATGGTAAAACCAGCATCAATTCAGCACTGTCATGGCGAGATAAAAAGCTCAGTGCGATCAATACAAAAGCGACTTTGCAAAATGTTGCTGTCGCCCTCACCGAAGCGAATACTGAAACCCTTAGCGATGTTCAAAGTGAGGCAATAGTTCCGATTGAACAAATCGAGATTAACCTTAGCGGAGATAGCCAAGCTATTTTAGGACGCTGGCAACTCGCCTCGTCATTATTAGGTGATGTATCTGGTGAAGTGGCTGCACAAGTACAAGACAATCAATTGTATTCACCAACTGCCCATGTTGAACTCCATGCATTGGCTTTGAAACCAATTGGCGAATTGGCAAATCGCTTTTTACCGCAACCAATTAGTCTTGACGGGCAGTTATCTTCAACACTGGCCTTATCGGGAGATATAAAACAACCCAATGTCGTGGGTGAGATAAACTTATCTTCATTAGGCATAGAACAGTCAGCACTGCCAATCAGTTTTGCCGACTCTTCATTGAAACTCGATTTGAATGGCCAAACAGCCAGTTTAAATGGCGCATTAAATACCAATGAAAATGGCGTACTCAATCTTGTTGGTAAGCTCGATTGGCAACAGCAATTAAGTGCTGACGTATCTGTGTCTGGCGAGCAAATAAGAGTCAGTCCGCAACAAGATATGAGCTTCGCCATCTCTCCAGACTTGTCTTTAAAGTTTAAAGATGCGCACTTGTCGTTAATGGGGCGTGTTGATATACCACAAGGTCGCATTAAAATTTCGCAACTGCCTGAACAAGTGACTACGGTTTCTGATGATCAGGTTATTGTTGATGCACAAGTTCAAGCGCAGGGCAGTCTTCCGTTTTCCTATACTCTTGATTTAGATGTCGCGCTTAAAGACGATTTTAGAGTGTATGCTTTCGGCCTCGATAGCTATGTATTTGGCCAGATCAGCTTAGATAAAACACCGAGCACGCCATTACTAGCCAGTGGGGAGTTTGGTTTGCGAGAAGGGGTATATAAAGCACTTGGTCAAGACTTACTCATTCAACAAGGTCAAGTTGGCTTTAATGGGCCGTTATCGCGTCCTTATTTGAATGTAAAAGCAATACGTAACCCAGAAGTGACCGCCGATGATGTTATTGCTGGTATCGAATTAACGGGCAGTGCGAGTAATCCTAGTTTGAATATATTTTCGCAACCGGCCATGGACCAAGCCCATGCGTTATCGTATTTATTAAATGGCCAGCCGCTCGATAAAAGTGAAAACAATAACAACGCTCTACTGTCTCAGATGCTGCTCGCACAGAGTATTAATTTTAGTGAAAGCTTTATTAATAAAGCGGGTAAAAAAATCGGCATTGAAGATGTCAGCGTGAGTGCTAAAGGCAGTGGTGATGACACGCAAGTTGAATTATCAGGCTATATAACGCCTAGCGTGCAAGTAAGTTATCGCGTAGGGGTGTTCGAAGCCATGAATGAAATTGCCATTCGTTACAGGGTGTTCACAAAATTATACATTGAAGCAACAAGTGGTTTATACGATAGTATAGACTTGCTATATCAATTTGATTGGGATCCTGAATGAAGTCTTGGATTATTGCCCTCTGTTTAAATGCCTGTTTTTGTTTCTCTGCGTGTGCGGAACAAACAGTGCGTATCACTTCTGGGGCTGATCCTTATGTCATTGAATTGTTGAAGCATACCCTAAGTTATCAAAGAGAAGTGCATACGCTAGACTTTGTTGAAAATATCCCAACTCAAAATCGCGCGATCCGTTTACTCGGTGACAAAAATGGCATTGACGTATTCTGGTCTGTCACCTCTGATGAGAGAGAAAAACAAGCGTTAGCTGTGAGAGTACCAATTGTAAAAGGGGTGTTAGGTTACCGTCTTGGAGTAATTAAAAAGTCTCGTTTAGACTATTTTGCAAAATTAAAAACGGACGGTGAGCTACGAGGTTTAAGGTACGGTCTTCGAACTGACTGGCCTGATAGCGTCATTTTCAAAGACAATGACTTTAATGTTTTAGAGTATTCCCAAGAAAATGCGGGTTATGAATTACTCGAAGCCTCACGTATTGATGTATTGCCTATCGATGCCTTATATGCCAATGATATTACTGATATGACAGGCTTAGCGATCGATCCGGCTCATGTATATTATTATCCTTCAGCTGTTTATTTTTTCGTAAATAAACATAACAAAGCTTTGTATCAAAAGCTCAAGTCAGGCTTAGATAAAGCCATTGAAGACGGTTCATTTGATACTTTATTTAATCGCCACTTCGAAAGCGAGTTAGCTGAATTAGCATTAGACAAGCGACAAAAAATTACTCTCGTAAATACTTTACTCCCTGCCAGTGCTCCTATTCATACAAAAAAATACTGGTATAACCATAATCAAGGAAAATAAACAAATGCTTTTACGCGCTTTTGGCCTAACAGCTTGTGTATTGCTCGCTGGTTGCAGCAGCACGCAAAATACTGAATCAGCACCAAACAAATCTGAAGTTCGTTCACCAAGTACCATTATTAGCTCAGCGTCAGCCGATGTGTGGCAGCAAGTAAACAACGATGATGTATTAAGAATTGATTTACCAACAGGCCGCGTTTATGTGCAGCTTAACCCGCAACTTGCACCGGGGCATGTCGATAATATTAAAAAACTCGCGCGTGAAGGCTTTTATGATGGCTTAAACGTGTACCGTTTTGTTGAAAGCTTTGTAGCACAAGGCGGCGATCAGTCCGGTGAAAAACAGCCAACGCAAGGCAGCAAAGGCATTGCGGGCGAAATGTTCTTAACCACAGAAAGCCCACTTGAGATCACTCCAATTAATGCGGTTGACGGCTATGCTGATAAAACCGGTTTTTTGAATGGTTTTGCAGTGGCGCAAAACAGCGATGGCAAAAAGACTTGGATGACCCATTGCACGGGCACATTCGCAATGGCAAGAAGTAATGAAATCGACAGTGGCGGTACAGAGTTTTATATCACTTTAGCGCCGCAGCGTTATCTTGATAAAAACACCACGGTATTTGGTCGAGTGCTTGAAGGTATGGAGCATGCACAGCGTTTATTACGTACACCTGTAGAAGGGCAGCCGTTTAACCCAATCAGCCAAGTGCGTGTGTTAAGTGATATTGCGGGTGAAGATAACAGTGCTTTTACGGTATTTGATACCAGCTCAGAAGATTTTAAAGAGTTGATTGAATCTCGTAAAAATCGCCCAAGTGAGTGGTTCATTGATAAGCCAAATCACACAGACGTTTGCTCGGTATCTATCCCGACCAAACGCCTGAATTAAAAGCAAATGTTTACTGACGGTTTGTACGAATGTTATAAGCCGTCTTATCGCTTTCACTGCTGCGGTAAGGGTTAATGTCTAATCCACCACGTCTTGTATAGCGCGCATATACCTCTAGCTTGCTCGGCTTTAATTCACGCATTAAGTCACAGTAAATTCGCTCCACACACTGCTCATGAAACTCATTGTGATCTCTAAAAGAAATAAAATACTTAAGCAGTGATTCTTTGCACACAGGCTTGCCCGTGTAACTTATCACAATACTTGCCCAGTCAGGCTGAGAAGTAATTAAACAGTTCGACTTAAGTAAGTGGCTATGCAGTGTTTCAGTCACTTCATTGCCATCTTTTACCACGATTAAGCCTTCTTGCGGACTGTAGGTATCAACCTCAATATCAAGCTCATCAATACACTCGCCCGGCATGGCCGTGAATGGAATACAGTCAAAGTCATCAGCTTTGAATAACGTCACGTCGACGTCAGTCTGAGCAGCTTTGCTTAAATCATTGGTCAAAATAGTTTGTACTTCGTCAAAGCTGGCAAACTTAGTTTGGTTAAAACTATTTAAATACAGCTTGAACGACTTTGACTCAATAATATGCGAGCATTGGCATGGGAACACAAACGTCGCCACCGCCACTTGTGGCTTACCTTTGCTATTCAGCCAAGATAGCTCATAGCCAGTCCAAGTATCTTCCCCTTTAAATGGCAAGTTCTGCTCATCTACCGCAATTTGGTCGCGGTTTAGCTTTCTTGCAATTGGGAATAATAAACTTGCATCGTATTGTGATGCGTACTCGGTCGTTTTACCTAACACTGACTCTTTCAGCTCAGGTGCATTGTTGTAATCTGTCATGTTTCACCAATAGTGGTTACAATGGCGCGTATTATAGCGTATCGCACACAGGTTAACAGTATGACAATTAAGCCGCTTTTATCAGAGCTTCACGACAAGTTTAAATCTCACTATCAGCAACAACATGGCACTTTACCGTGCATGTATCACGATGCTGACTGGCCAAGCCCATGCGAAGTTGGCGAAGTGCTAAGCGAGCAACAAATTCAGTGGCAAGCAGTGCCACAGCCAGCAAAAAATAGCCTAAGTGATTTAGCAAGCGCGTTAGAGTGTCGTTTTCCTGAGGCGTTGAATGAGTTCTACAGCAGCTTTTATGCAGGCAACATCATTGGCAACGTAGAAGGCCACCAAATCGAGTTATTACAAGCGTGGAATGAAGATGACTTTGTGCGTTTACAGCAAAACATCACAGGCCATGTATTGATGAAGCGTAAGCTCAAACATGCAGATACGGTGTTTATTGGGTTAACCGAGCAAGATGATTTGTTGATCACCGTTGAACTTGAGACTGGCAAAGTCTGGTTAGAGTATGTCGGCAAAAGGCCACACCATGTTTTGGCTGATAGTCTGGAAGCATTTTTGCAAGCGGTTGAGTTTTAATACTCATACCTTAATCAATACAAAAGCGCTCATTTAAACATTCTGAGCGCTTTTTTATTTTTAGCGAACGATCACTGAAAATCCCAAGAGATATTCGAAACCAGCTCACAGCTGTCACAGCGAAAATCAAATAAACCAAACCAAGGTTCATCTAACTTCCAATCACCGCCACAGCTTGGGCATTTACGTGTTTGCTCAGCTGCTAGGTTTTCACCACCTACGCGATACAAATAGTAATACACAGGCTTTTTGGTGAGATAGCGAATACGTTTAGACAAGTCCATACCCCGGCGGAATAAATCACTTTCGGTGCTAGAGATCTCTTCTAACGCCGCAAATTCACAGCGGGTGGCACCGTTGATCTGAATCTGATCGCATGCCTGCCAATCCTCTTGCCACTTAATTAAGGCCTTGTAATCGCCATTGGCAATGGCTGGAATTTTATAAAGTGGCACAGGCTGAAAGTCATCGCCGCAATAAAGCGGGCTGCACGTATGCACATAGGTGGTATATAAAATATAAGAAGACGGAGCGTCGCACAGGTCGGCGCCATTGGCATGAATATCCTGACCGATCACCTTTACTTTCGGTGCCAACAAGCCTGCATCTTGTAAAAGCTCAATGGCCTTTTTTACAAACGGGCTGTGATTAAGTGGGTGTAGCGCATCCTCAAGCGGGCACATAACACGGGTAATAAAGTAGCCGTCTTTTAATACGGTCGGAAACTCATCCCCGATGATCTGTCCGTTAAAACGTAGGGCATTCACCACGCGATTAATGGCGCGCTCAGCATCATCTAGGGTGGTGTCTTGGTAACAATCAAAAGTTAAATCTACAACGAACATAATTAGTTATCTTTTTCTAATAGCGCGAGTAAGCGGTCAAGTTTTTGTTCAATGCGGTCAAGTTTTTGTTCAATGCGGTCAAGCTGACTTTGCTCCGTAGCCTTGGCTTTTGGGGCTGCTGCAGGCTGAGTGTTGATGCAATTTGGATCATTTTTGTAGGCGGTCAACCCAGCAATAACCAAAGGCATAGGTACTGGCTCTGATAATTTAGATTTAGTTAAAGCCACAGTCGGGGTTTTGTTTTCAGCGACTAAGGCTGCAATAGCAGAATGAACAGCGGGATGCATGCGTTTTACTCAACAAAATAAAACGCATTCTAGCATAAATCTTTAAAGCGCATAGCTGTGCGCTCTACCATACTAAACGATTTGTTTTACATAATGCACAGTGATCGATTCGTTCTCTCAATGCCTATGTAGATAACGAGGGACTATATTGTACTGATGACATTAACTTGTCTTTTTGCTTAAAAAACACTCAGTAACTATAGTTGACTAAGTTTTCTAGTAAAAATTAGGTAACAGGAAAAATAATGAAAATAGTAGAAGCAGATCAACTGAGCCTAAAGTATTTGGAGCCGGAAGAAATAAACATTGCAGCAAGCCTTCTGTTTCAAGCTTATCAGAGTGATGAATTACTAAAGCAGGTGTTAAATGCAGATTCTGATGACGACTTTGCTAAAAAGTTACGCGCACTTATTCGCGAAGAGTTACAGACTTTTTCGCAAAGTGGTCAAGCCATGTTAGGCGCGTTTATAGACAAACAACTAGTTGGCGTTGCATGTGCAATCGCGACCAATGGACCTTTGTCTGCACAACGTTTTTGGCATTGGCGTTTAAAACTCATGCTCAGCGCAGGGTATGTTCAAACCAAGCAATTGGTCGCCAAAGAGCAAGCGATAAGAGCGGCTTTGGAGCAATATGGCGAATGTTTTTATTTGTCATTAATTGCCATTCACCCGAATGCGCAGGGACAAGGCCTTGGTCATTATTTATTGAATGGCGTTGAACAGCTTCATCTAGCCGAAGAAGAGATCACTGGCGTAGCAGTTTTCATTACGCAAACAGCGCAAAAAACCTTTTTCTTAAAGCACCAATATGAGGTGATTGAGCAAATGACCTTCGGCGAAGTGTCGGGTGAGCTGATGTATAAAAAATTAAACACGGACGGATCGGAAAATTAGTTGTGAGACATTTCCCACATAGTTGTGGGTTTTGGTGTTTTAAGACCTTCGTTTTGACTATGTTTTTTTGTTAAGTGTTTGAAAATAATTAACTTATCTATTTTTAAAATAAAATGACAATAAATAAATTGCCGTAAGTCGCTTTAGCAATCGGCAAATAACCGTAAACTTAATCATGTCAGGAAGGCAAAGGGATAGGAAAAACGGAATAAGCACAAGGTTATGGATTAGTGCTAGGGCAAGAAGCTCAACAGGATACTCAGGATAAGGTGTAACGGAGTTGCACACAGGAATAGGATACACACAGGAGTGTGAGGACAGCCCAAAGAAGGGTGAAGCGGAAACCAGGATGGTTTAAGGTGTTAGGATAACACCTAGGATGAGGATGGAGTACAAGGTGTACTAGGAGCGCATAGGATTTTGCGAAGTGGATTTAGGATAGTAGGAACACAGGATGTGTATAGGATTTTAAATGGAGTTTTGGTTGTCGATGGAAGACGACCATTCAGCGGAAGATAAAACAGGATATAGGCTTTGGAAGCTCTCATGGATGTTGTCAACTCTAGGCGCGACTTATGTTGCGCCTTAGTTCTTTCTGGCGTTTGGCTTTTTCTGCTACACCGACTTTATGTCGGGTTTCTCACCTCAAATGACTTTTTCTGTAGTTCAGACTTATCGTGCAAAATATACGCTGCGGAGCAAGGTTACTTTTGCGCAATATGAAATGAGCAATTTTAACCGCTTTTGTTAGGTTGTCATTTATGGCGACACTTTGAGTTTTGGCTTTGTGCTTTGTCGGGCTAAAGCCTCGACCTACATTTAATGCAGGCACTGTTGTAGGCGCGATTTTATATCGCGCTTTTAATGTCGTCTTTTGAAGCAGGCCTTCAATTTTACACTTTGTCGCGTTGGCCACTCTTTTGTAGATACCATCTCTCCTAACCAGTCTCAAGTTTGATTTAAACAACTTGAGACTGATATTCAGTTTGATTCTTCACAACACCAAAGCAGATATGAGCAAGCTTTCTCATAGCTGCACCGATA